>JAYEHY010000032.1:0-19390 GCA_034659695.1 Campylobacterota bacterium
AAAAGAGGAGGCTTTCTCCTCTTTTTGTGTTTAAATCTTATTAAAGAACAAATACCTCTCAACGACCTTTTAATCAAATTTTAGATAAAATCATTTTAAATATAGAAATAGGATACAACAGATGAATATTGATTATAAAGCATTAATTCAAAAATATGGTACGCCATTATATGTTTATGATTTTGATTATATTGAAAACAGATATATAACACTTAAAGATGCTTTTTCTGGAAAAAAATCACTTATTAATTATGCAGTAAAAGCTAATTCAAATCTTTCTGTTATTGCCCATTTAGCAAAACTTGGTGCAGGTGCAGATTGTGTAAGTATTGGAGAGGTTCAACGTGCTTTAGATGCAGGAATAAGTAAATATAAAATTATTTTTTCAGGTGTAGGAAAACGAGATGATGAGATACGTACAGCACTGCAATATGATATTTTACTCATTAACCTAGAGAGTGAAGCAGAGATGAAACGTGTAGAGATGATAGCTAAAGAGTTGGGTGTTGAAGCACGTATCTCTATTCGTGTAAATCCAAATATTGATCCTCAAACACACCCTTATATCTCTACAGGACTACATGAGAGTAAATTTGGTGTAGAGATTGATATGGCTAAACGTATGTATATTTATTCAAATAAATCAGCATTTCTTAATCCTGTAGGTATTCATTTTCATATAGGTTCTCAGTTGACAAACATAGAACCTATTAGAGAAGCTTGTGGCATTGTTGCTGACTTAGTACGTTCACTAAAAGCGATTAAAATAGATATAAAATTCTTTGATGTTGGTGGTGGTATTGGGGTGGTTTATGATGATGAAGTGACGATTAGTCCTAAAGAGTATACCCAAGCGATATTTGAAATGACTAAAGGATTGGATATTACTTTACTTTGTGAGCCAGGACGTTATATGGTAGCCAATGCAGGAGCATTTTTTACAAAAGTACTTTATGAAAAAGTGAATGAAGAGAAACGTTTTGTTATTGTAGATGGTGCAATGAACGACTTGATAAGACCAAGCCTTTATAGTGCATACCATAAAATAGAAGCTCTAGGTATAGAAGGTAAAAAAAGTAATGCTGACGTTGTAGGGCCTGTATGTGAAAGTGGTGATTTTTTTGGCAAAGATGTTCCATTACCTCCTCTTAAACATAATGATCTTATTGTTGTACATTCAGCAGGTGCGTATGGGTTTACTATGGCTAGTAACTATAATACACGTGCTAAAAGTGCAGAAGTTGCACTTGAAGGTGGAGAAGACAGACTTATCAGAAAGCGTGAAACATATGAAGATCAAGTACGCTTAGAACGTGAGTATCTATAGGGTGCGTAATCACGCACTTTTATATAATGATGGTATGTAATGACGTATCCTACAAGGAGAAATAATGACCTTAGATGAATTAAGAGTAAAAATAGATAACATTGATGATACACTTTTAAAACTTTATAATGAGCGTATGGAACTTGTACACAAAGTAGGAGAGCTAAAAAATACAACAGGAGCCCCTATTTATCGTCCTGAAAGAGAACAATCTATTCTCAAACGTTTGAAAGAACAAAATAGTGGTAAACTTACAGATGTTGCTATAGATGCACTTTTTTTAGAAATGTTTGCAGTGGCTAGAAATTTAGAACTTCCTGAAGCAGTAGCCTATCTTGGTCCAGAAGCCAGCTTCACACATCAAGCAGCAGAGAGTAAATTTGGGGCATTGAGTGAATATCTGTCTATAAGTTCTATTCCTGGTGTTTTTAGAGAAGTTGAAAAGGGTACAGCAAAATTTGGTGTGATACCCATAGAAAATTCATCCAATGGTATTGTAACAGATACTATTAACTCATTAGAGCAGTATGATCTTAAAATTATTGCAGAAGTGGTGGTTGATGTACACTTAGCATTTGCTACAATTAATGAAGATATTAAAACACTCAAAAAGATTTATTCACGAGATATTGCTTTTGGGCAGTGTAGAAAATTTTTAGAAGATTTGGGTTTAGATGAAATAGAGCATATTCCTGTAGAATCTACAGCAAAAGCAGCAAAATTAGCACGTGAAGAGAGAGACTCAGCTGCACTTTGTCCTTCCGTAGCAGCAAAAATACATAATCTTCCTATTCGTTTTGAGAATGTTGAAGATGATATTGATAATAAAACAAGATTTTTTATTATCTCAAATTTTGAAAATCTACCTTCAGGAGCAGATAAAACATCTATCTTGGCAAGACTTACAAATAAACCAGGTTCTTTGGTTGACTTCTTAAATGATTTTGAAAAAGCAAAAGTAAACTTAACCAAAATTAAGTCACATATAGTTGAAGGTAAATCAATCTTTTTTTTAGAGTTTAATGGACATAAAGATGATAAAGAGATAAAAAATATTTTAGAAAAACATAAAACGGTTATTAAAGTACTAGGTTCTTATGTTAAAGAGACGGAAGATATATAAAATGGTAAAATTTAATAAAGTATTAAGAGATATTAAAATTTATGAAGCAGGAAAACCCATAGAGCTTGTAGTGCGTGAGTTTGGTATTGCTTCTGAAGATGTAGTGAAGCTTGCTTCAAATGAAAATCCTATAGGAACAAATCCTGCTATAGCAAAAGTGATTAGGTCAAATTCAGATATTGCCCATCTTTATCCTGATGATAGTATGTTTGAGCTCAAAGCTGCGTTAAGCAGAAAGTTTGAGGTAACAGATAAGAATATTATTATCGGTGCAGGATCTGATCAGGTATTGGAGTTTATTTCTCGTGCAGTATTGGATGAAGACTCTTCTGTACTTATGTCTAAAGTGACCTTTGCTATGTATGAGATTTATGCAAAACAGATGGGTGCAAAGATTATACGTACAGCAAGTTTTGAACATAAGTATGATGAGTTTCTAGAGGCATTTCATATGCATAAACCAAAAATAGTTTATATCTGTACCCCAAATAATCCTACAGGTGATGCTACAAGTAAAGAAGATGTTCTAAAGATGATTAAAGCAATGCATAAAGATTCTATTATTGTTGTAGATGGTGCCTATATGGAGTATGCTGCAGCAAAAGATGAAAAGTATGCTATTACACCAAAAGATCTGTTAGAGTATGAAAATGTAATTTATCTAGGTACATTTTCCAAAGCACATGGTTTAGGTGGAATGCGTGTAGGGTATGGTATCGGTCAGGTAGAACTTATAGATGAACTTTCTAAGATGAGACCGCCATTTAACATCTCTACACTCTCTTTGGCTGTTGCCATAGAAGCATGTAAGAATAATAGTTTTGTAGAAGAATCTATTGCTCTTCATCAGGAACAAATTAAATATTATGAAGATTTTGCTAATGAAAATGGTTTTAAATTTATTGATAGTTATACAAATTTTATTACCTATATGTTTGATGAGACATTAGATTCAACTAAAATCTCAGAAGCACTTCTTAAAAGAGGTGTAATTATCCGTAATTTAGCCTCATATGGAATGAATGCAATACGTATTACTATTGGGACACAAAAACAGAATGATACTTTCTTTAGACATTTTAAAGAGGTTATTGAGTGAAAGCTGTTAAAGTAGTGAAATCATGTAAGGTAAAAGTAAAACCTTTTATATTGAAGGATTTTATTCTGAAAGATTTTATTACAGATACAAAAGAGAATAGACCCTCTAAATATGTAACAAAAAAAACGCTAAAAATATTTGCAAAAAAGTTAGGTTTATCTTATGATGAGAGTCAGATAGATTTTACCAAAAAACTTATGAATGCATACTATGAAGAAGAGATAAGTAAAAGATGAATATAAAATCACATACTATTGATGAACTCAATACCTTAGCAGAAGATATTAGACAAAAGATATTAGATACGGTAAGTCAAAATGGTGGACATTTAAGCTCTACTATGGGAGCAACAGATCTTATCGTTGCAATGCATAAAGTTTTTGATCCTGAAAAAGACCCATTTCTTTTTGATGTAAGTCATCAATCGTATGCACATAAACTTCTTACCGATAGATGGGATAGTTTTGATACCTTGCGTCAATTTGGAGGAACATGTGGTTACACTAAACCTAGTGAATCTGAGTATGATTATTATGTAGCTGGTCACAGCTCTACCTCTATCTCCTTGGCAGTTGGTGCAGCAAAAGCCATAGCCCTTAAAGGGGAAGAGAGAGTTCCTGTAGCATTTATTGGTGATGGAAGTATGAGTGCAGGTATGGTGTATGAAGCGATGAATGAACTAGGTGATAGAAAGTACCCCGTTGTAATTATACTTAATGACAATGAGATGAGTATAGCCAAACCGATAGGAGCTATTAGTAAATTACTTTCTCAAACAATGGCAGGCTCATTTTATCAGAAGTTTAAAGGTAAAGTTGAAAAAGCACTAGAGCATTTTCCTGAGAGTGCAACTTATATGGCAAAAAGGTTTGAAGAGTCATTTAAACTTATTACCCCAGGTATTTTATTTGAAGAGATGGGTATAGAGTACATAGGTCCTGTGGATGGACATAATATAGAGTCACTCATAGAGACGATGGAAGTGGCGAAAGCCTTAGGTAAACCTGTTATTATTCATGCTCAAACTACTAAGGGTAAAGGGTATGAAATAGCAGAAGGAACTAAAGAACACTGGCATGGTGTAGGTGCTTTTGATTTAAAAACAGGAGAGTCTTCTAAAAAATCTGGAGGGAAATCAGCTACAGCTATTTTCTCAGATACCTTAGTAGAATTTGCTGATGAAGATGAAAAGGTAGTGGGTGTTACAGCGGCAATGCCTAGTGGTACAGGTATGAGTGAAGTTATGGAAAAATATCCTGAGCGTTTTTGGGATGTAGCTATTGCAGAGCAACATGCGGTGACTTCTATGGGACCTTTAGCTAAAGAGGGCTTTAAGCCTTTTTGTACGATTTACTCTACTTTTTTACAAAGAGGCTATGACCAAGTGATTCATGATATTGCTTTAATGGATTTAGGTGTAGCCTTTGCCATAGACAGAGCTGGTATAGTTGGAGAGGATGGGGAGACACATCAAGGGGTTTTTGATATTTCATTTTTACGTGCCATTCCTAATATGACTCTGCTTGCACCCTATAATGAAACAACGATGAAGCTTGTTATGGCATTTGCTAAAGAGTATGACCACCCCTGTGCCTTCAGGTACCCTAGAGGTGCTTTTATTGCGGAAGATCGTGAGAGTCCTGTTTATGAACTAGGAAAGTCTGTACTGCTTCAAGAAGCAGATGAGATTCTTTTCATCGGATATGGTAATGGTGTAGGACGTGCAGAGCAAACAGCAAAACTATTAGATAAAAAAGTAGCTATTTTGGATCTGCGTTTTGTAAAGCCGTTAGATGAAGAGAATCTACTTAAATTAAGCAGTGAATATAAAAAATGGTTTGTCTTCTCTGATAGTACAGCACAAGGTGGTGTAGGTTCTGCTATCCTTGAATTTTTAAGCCAAAAGAAGATACAAGATATATCGTTAACCTCATTTGAGTATGATGATGCTTTTATTACACATGGTAATACGAAGTTGGTGGAAGAGAGTTTGGGAATACTACCTGAACAGTTGGCAAAACGAATTTTGTAGGTCGGGATGAGGGCAACCCGACCTACGCAATATGAATTTAAGTGAGAACCTATAAAAAGGTTTTCACTCAAGTTCAGTGACAGTGAACAAAACTTTAAAAGGAAAAAAATGGCTAACGAATACATTTTTACAAGTGAATCGGTAACCGAGGGTCATCCAGATAAAATGGCTGATCAGATCTCAGATGCGATATTAGATTATATCATTGAAAAAGATCCACAAGCTAGAGTAGCTTGTGAGACGTTATTGAGTAACGGTTTTTGTGTTATTGCAGGAGAACTAAAAACACACACATACTGTCCCATGCAAGAGATTGCAAGAGAGGTAGTAAGAGAGATAGGTTATACTGATGCAAGTTATGGCTTTGATTATAGAAGTGCTGGTGTTCTTAATGGTGTAGGTGAGCAAAGCCCAGATATCAACCAAGGGGTAGATAAGTCTTGTGGTGAAATTGGTGCAGGAGATCAAGGATTGATGTTTGGTTATGCATGTAAAGAGACACCTGAACTTATGCCTCTTCCTATCTCATTGGCACATAAAATTACTGCAAAGCTTGCAGAGGTACGTAAAAATGGGACAGTCCCATTTTTACGTCCTGATGGTAAAGCACAAGTTTCAGTCAAGTATGTAGATGGAAAACCTGTAGCAATAGATACAATTGTAGTCTCTACTCAACACCATTCAGAAGTGACATTAGAACAAGTACAAAAAACTGTACTTGAAGAGGTAATTAAAGCAGTAATTCCTACTGAATTACTGTCTGATGATATTAAATATCATATTAATCCTACAGGACGTTTTGTTATAGGTGGACCTCAAGGAGATGCTGGACTTACAGGGCGTAAGATTATTGTAGATACTTATGGAGGTTCTTGTCCTCATGGAGGTGGAGCATTTTCAGGAAAAGATCCTACAAAAGTAGATCGTTCAGCAGCTTATGCCGCAAGATACGTGGCTAAAAATCTTGTAGCTTCAGGAGTATGTGAAAAAGCTACACTGCAAATAGCCTATGCTATTGGTGTAGCTAAACCGGTCTCTATTTATGTAGATACTCACGGTACAGCAATTGTAGAAGAAGAGAAAATTACAGCATGTGTTGAGTCCCTTTTTGATCTTACACCTAAAGGTATTATGGATACACTAGATTTACTAAGACCTATCTATCGTAAAACAGCATCCTACGGTCACTTTGGTAGAGAAGATGTAGATTTCACTTGGGAAAAAACAGATAAAGTAGAAGATATTAGAGTATTTTTAGGACTCTAGTATTATCAAATTTAGCTTTATAAAGAGAGTTATGAGGAAGCAACAAATTCTTACTATGTAGGGATTTGATTTGTTTTGTTTAATTTAGCCAATTTATTAAAATATTAAAGTATTTCTTAAAAATCTTTTGATATAGTTTGAGCATATTTAACTTAAGGAGAAAAAATGGCAGTATATATTAATGATACTTGTATCAATTGTGCGGCGTGTATTGACGAATGTCCAGTAGAAGCAATCGTAGATGAGGATGATAACCCAACAGGTGAAGAGATTTACTACGTATATGCAGATAAGTGTGTTGAGTGTGTTGATCACCATGATGTTCCAGCTTGTGCTGAAGCATGTCCAACAGAGGGTTGTATCGAATGGGCTGACGTTGTAGACGGAATGCCAGCTCTTGAGAGCAGAGGCGCTAAAGGCGAACCTGTAATCGAAGACTAATCTCTTTCTTGTCAGGCTTTGCCTGGCAAATATTTTTTATCTCCTCTATTTTTATTACCTTATCTATCCTCATGCTTAATAAATATTTTATATTCTTTTGGGTATAATTCCGCCCGAATACTCTATTACTGTTTATTATAAATAGTTTAGAAGTAAATTATCGCTTTAGGAATATTAAGTATGGAACAAACATTATCAATTATTAAACCAGATGCAGTAGCTAAAAACGTTGTAGGACAAATTCTTAGCCGTTTTGAAGCAGCAGACCTTAGAATTGCAGCCACTAAGAAAATTCAACTTTCACAAGCAGATGCAGAAGCATTTTATGCGATTCATGCTGAGAGACCTTTCTTTAGAGATCTTGTAGATTTTATGATTTCTGGACCTGTTGTTGTAACAGTACTTGAAGGTGAAAATGCAATGGCTAAGAACAGAGACCTTATGGGTGCTACAAACCCTGCTGAAGCAGAAGCTGGAACTATTAGAGCTGACTTTGCAGAGAGTATCGATGCTAATGCAGTGCATGGTTCTGACTCAGTTGAAAATGCAACGAATGAAATTAACTTCTTTTTTGCACAAAGAGAGATTAACTAATACAGTTTAAGGAGTCTCCTTATGAAAATTGTATTTGATAAAATTGGTTCCACAGCGAAACCTATTGGAGTAATTTCAAAAGGTATAACGCTTGAAGGGACTTTAAAAAAGAGCGGTTATCATCAAGTAACTTTAGATGCACAAATGAGTGGGGTCTTAGAGTTGGGATGTGATAGATGTGGAGACACATATAATTATGACATAGACAACAAGTTAGAACTTAAACTAAGTGATTTAGTTTCTGAAGATAAAGATGATTTAGATATAATAGAGTTTTTAAATGGCGAAATTGATCTTTCGTACATATTAGAGAGTGAAATTACATCGATTGTAAGTAGCTATCATTACTGTGCTAAATGTGATAATAATGATGAAGACTTTGAAATTGAATATTAAGGATTAAAAATGGCAGTACCTAAAAGACGTGTGAGTCACACAAGAGCAGCAAAAAGAAGAACACATTACAAATTGACATTACCAATGCCAGTTAAAGATGCAGATGGAACATGGAGAATGCCTCACCACATGAATATGACTACAGGTGAGTATAAAGTTAAAAAAGAAGCGTAAGCAATGATTAAAATTGCGATTGACGCAATGGGTGGGGACTTTGGTCCTGAACCCATTATAGAAGGTGTAGTTCAAGCACTAGAAGTAGAAAAATTTATACCTATACTTGTAGGTGACAAATCCGAGATACTCTCTCATCTCCCCCAATATTATATAGATAAAGTAGAAATTGCTGAATCTTCTGATGTAATATCAATGAGTGATCAAGCAACTAATGCATTAAAACGTAAAGACTCTTCTATCTACAAAGCTGTTGAACTTGTACGTAACAAAGAAGCATCAGGTATAGTATCTGCTGGGCATAGTGGTGCAACTATGACACTTGCCACACTTCGTATAGGTAGAATTCCTGGTATTTCTAAGCCAGGATTAGCTACTTTAATGCCATCTATTGTAGATACAAATACTTTAGTACTTGACGTAGGTGCTGTAACTGATTGTACACCTGAAAACTTATTTCAATTTGGTGCAATGGGTGAAGCGTATGCTCAAAATATTTTAGGTATTCCCTCTCCTAAGGTTGGGCTATTGTCTAATGGATCGGAAGATTCAAAAGGTAATGCTTTAACAAAGGAAGCATTTGCTTTACTTAAAAATCTTGATGGTTTTATAGGTAATGTTGAAGGTAGAGATATTTTTAATGGTAATACAAATGTTATTGTCTGTGATGGATTTACAGGAAATATTTTACTTAAAACAAGTGAAGGTGTAGTCTCTACTATCTTTACTCTTATGAAACAACATATCAGAAAGTCACTTCCTGCAAAGATTGGTGCATTGATGATGAAGAAAAAAGTTTTTGGAAATATGAAAAAGCAAGTTGATTATGCTGAGTATGGGGGAGCACCGCTACTTGGTATTAATGGATGCGCAATTATCTCTCATGGTAGTTCTAATGCAAAAGCTATTAAAAATGCAATTTTTCAGGCTATTAGATATACAGAGTCAGATGTAAATAGCACAATAGAAAGACTACTTTCCAATAACAAATAATTAATGGGGCAAGACCCTATTAATTTTCTATTTCCTCCCACATTATATATATCTCACTAGAATTTTATGGTAGAATATAAACCATAATTAATGGCTTAAGGATAACTATGTCACAAAGTAAACCCGTATACGCATCATTTAGATCTATTGGTGCGTATGTACCTGAAAAGATTTTGTCTAATGCAGATCTTGAAAAGATGGTAGATACAACAGATGAGTGGATTTTGAAACGTACAGGTATTAAAGAGCGTCATATTGCAGCAGCGGATGAGTATAGTAGTGATATGGGTGCAAAAGCTGCAAAATTAGCTATAGAGAGGTCAGATATATCTACTGAAGATATAGACTTAGTACTATGTGCTACAGTTACTCCAGATTATTTTAATATGCCTTCAACAGCATGTATCATTTCTGATAAGCTTGGTATTAAAAATGTACAGGCACTTGATATTTCAGCTGCATGCAGTGGGTTTGTTTATCTGCTTTCTATTGCAAAAGCATTTATAGAATCTGGAATGAAAAAAAATATACTAGTCATTGGTACAGAGAAATTCTCTTCTATTGTTGATTATACTGATAGAAGTACTTGTATTTTATTTGGTGATGGAGCTGGTGCAGCGGTAATAAGTGCAACAGAGTTAAAAGAAGAGGGTTTTGTAGATTTACATGCAAGTGCAGATGGCTCTTATGCAGACTTTTTAGTCACTCCTGCTCCTGGTTGTATTAACCCTGTAAGTCAAAAAGTACTTGATGAAGGTTTGAACTTTGTACAGATGAAAGGGAATGAAACTTTCAAATTGGCAGTAAAAACTTTAACAAAAGATGTGAAAGAGATTTTGGCTAAAAATGAGATAAATTCAGATGATATTCCTCACTTTATTCCTCATCAGGCAAACTATCGTATTATAAAAGCTGTAGGTGATGCACTGAAAATGAGAGAAGAGCAAGTAGTTGTAACTGTAGGTAAATACGGTAATACCTCTGCAGCTTCTATCCCTATGGCAATTAATGATATTTGGGAGTCAGGAAGACTTCAAAATGGAGAGCTTATGTTATTAGATACTTTTGGAGGTGGTTTAACTTGGGCTTCTGCTCTACTTCCTTTTGCAGGAAAGAGTAAATAAAATTTGTAAAGTGCGTTGTTAACGTACTGCACAATTAAAGTTTTATATAAAATAAACTTTTGCTCTAAGGATTAATAATAGGTGCGTTAGAAAACGCACCCTACAGGTGGTGTAATGAAAATCGCATTTATAGGTGACATTGTAGGTAAACCAGGACGTTTAATGCTCAAACGTTATTTAAAGAAACTTCAACAAGAACACTTTATAGACTTTACAATAGCAAATTATGAAAATGCTTCTCACGGCTTTGGAATGACCAAAAAAAATTGTGAAGAGCTTTTAGGTTATGGTGTGAACATGATGACAGGTGGAAATCACTCTTTTGATAAAAAAGAGATATTGGAGATGTTTGATGATTACCCTTTAATCCGTCCAATGAATTATCCTAAAGATACTGCGGGAAAAGGTGTTTTTCAAACAACGGTTTTAGGTAAAGAATTGGTTATCCTAAATTTAATGGGAAACTATACCATGCCAATGGCAGATAATCCTTTTACGATGATTACTCAAGTTGTTAGTACACTAAAAGCTCAAGGTTTTAAGCATATTGTTCTTGATATTCATGCAGAAGCAACTTCAGAAAAGCAGGCACTGTTGCATATGTTAAAAGATGATGTCTCAGCTATATTTGGCACTCACACACATGTAGCTACAGATGATCTTCAAGTAACTAAAGGTTGTTGTTATGTTACAGATGTTGGTTTAACGGGGTGTCGTGATGGTGTGATAGGTATGGATAGTCAAATACCTATCAAGCGTTTTTTAACAGGATTAGGAGGACATTTTGATGTGCCTGATAAGTGTAAAACTATTTTACAAATGGTAGTATTTGAATTAGATGATAATGGACGTTGTATAGAAGCTCAAAAGATTAAAATTTATGATGATAAGCCTAAGATTGTTACTCAGGCTTGGATAGATTAAGCATTTCTTTTTATTCGTACTTTTTTAGGATTAAATAGTTCAATAGCCTCTTTTACCATAGGTTCTTGAAGTAGTGTAGAAGGGTCTTTCTCTTTGGCTGCTTCTGTTTCTCCAGCTTCTGGTGCAATACATGAACTTTTCATCTCTAACGCTTCTATCATAGAACCTGAATCAGCATCTTGATGTGGTGGTTCTTCCTTTACTTCAGCTTTTTTTTTAGGAATATTAACGATTTTAGTTTCAAAGCCAAAGAGCTCTTTAACAAACATATTAATAATACCCCAATGTGTAATAAGCTGTTTTTTCTCATCTCCATCTGCACTTGATTCCCATGTAAGTTTGTTGTCAGCAAAACTTAAAAATTTAATATTGTTTTCAAAAGATCTACCTAGTTCATAGTTTCTGTCATATATTTTTTTGACTAAATCATCAAATATATTTTGGTAAAGGTCAACAGTTACTTTTTCCACCTTATTAACTACTGGCTCTTCTATAATGGGTTCTACAGTAATTTCTTCTGCTGTAGTCTCTTTAATGTTAATTTCTTCAACTACAACTTCTTTAGTTATCTCTTTAGGGAGTGTAGCTTCTATCTCTTCTTGTGTAATGGTAATTACTTTTTTAGGAATAGATAAATCTGGTATGTCTGTAGTAACCATAACTTCATTAATCTCTACACCCTTGAGTTCATTTTCTAGCCCTTTAATCATAGTATCTATATCTTTTATCTCTAAGGATTCTACCATTTTAAAGAGTGCTAATGAGAGTACAAATTCACTATCACTACCTATGGAGAGTAAGCTTTTTGACTCTGCTATAACTCTAAAAAAACGCTCTATAGACATAGGATTAAGTGAACCGTTTCCTAGAAGTAACAACTCTTTAAGGTAGAGAGTAAGTTCATCAAGTATCATCTCTGCTTCATAGTCAGAAGAGAGTTTTATAAAGTTTAATATCTCTTGGGTATCTTTACGTAGAATATTTTTAAGTAAATTCTCAAGTAAGCTAGGTTCTATAATACCTAACATACCTGTAACCGTTTCAACATTTACATAATTTTTAGAGTAAACAATAGCTTGATCCATTAACGTAAGAGAGTCTCTTAAGCTTCCAGCACCCGTACGTGCTATAATATCTAAAGCCTCTGCCTCATAGCCAATATTTTCAAGAGCTAAGATATGCTCTAAGTGTTTTAAGACAAGATTTTGAGGAATCTTTTTAAATCTAAAGTGTTGCGTACGTGATAGTATGGTAGCAGGTAGTTTAAGTGGGTCAGTAGTTGCCAAAATAAACTTCACAAAGTCTGGAGGCTCTTCTAGGGTTTTAAGTAGTGCATTAAAGGCTTGATTTGTCAGCATATGCACTTCATCAATAATGAAAATTTTGTAACGTGCAGAACTTGGTTTGTATTTGGTGTGTTCTATAAGGTCTTTAATGTCATCAATACCACGATTAGAAGCAGCATCCATCTCTATAATGTCCATGTGACGGCTCTCATTTGCCATAGTACAATGGATACAGTGGTTACATGGATGAGAAGTTGCTCCATTTTCACAAAGTAAAGCTTTTGCAAAAATACGTGCAGTAGAAGTTTTTCCACTACCTCTAAGTCCTGAAAAGAGGTAAGCGTGAGAGAGTCTGTCTCCATCAAGTGCAAGTGATAGTGTTTGAGAAACTGCCTCTTGCCCAATTAAATCATCAAAAGTACTAGGACGGTATTTTCTTGCTAAGGCTAAAGACAAACAGACTCCTTTTAGGTTGTAACTATTGAGCTTATTGTAGTCAATTTTTACTTTTGGTTGGTATAATTGAAATAATTTTAACCCTTAAAGTCCAAAACGTTTTTGAGAAAGAAGTAGGTATGGTTTCTCAGCTCTTTCAATACCCGCTTCCATTGCCTCTTTGTAGAGTTTGCAGGCATGTTTTTTATTTTGCTCTACAACAATCCCATTTTTGTAAAAAAGAGCTATATCACAAAGTGCTTGGGCATCTCCTTTGTTAGACAATGTAGTAAATATCCCAAAGGCTGCTGCTTCATTGAGCTCAAATAGCTCACCTTTAAAAAGTTCTCTTGCTAAAATATAGTTTGCTTTATCATCTTCTGTAGCTGCAGAGACAAGAAGTAAAAGAGTGGCTTCCTCTTTTTGATTTTTTTGAAGAAGTTTATAGATATATTGTAAAATTTCATTCATCATATTGTTATTAAACCCTTCTGTACGTATCTGTTTTAACCATGCTTTAACCGTTGGGTAGTCTGTTTGGTTTGTGTATAAAGAGGTGTAACGCTCTTGTATATCTACAAAAGATTGAATAATATCTGGATGCACATTATAGGTTAGGTCTTGGGTTTTATTCATCTTAAAAGTGTAACTAAAATATGCTTAGTACTCATAAATTTAGGTAAGTAGTTTTAACCCCATCTTTGCTATAATCTTTTCAATATAAAATATACAAATAGAAGTGAGAATAAATGAGTTATAATCCAAGTGAGATTGAAGCTAAATGGCAAAAGAGATGGGATGATGAGAAAGCATTTGAACCAGATGATGCATTAACAAGAAAAAAGAAATATATACTCTCAATGTTCCCTTTTCCTAGTGGTCGTTTACATATGGGACATGTACGTAACTACGCGATAGGTGATGCTTTTGCACGCTACTACAGAAAACAGGATTATAATGTGTTACATCCTATTGGTTGGGATGCCTTTGGAATGCCTGCTGAAAATGCTGCCATTAAGCATGGTCGTCACCCTAAAGAGTGGACCTACGCTAATATTGATTATATGCGAAAAGAGTTAAACACTTTAGGACTCTCATTTTCTAAAACAAGAGAGTTTGCTACTTGTGATGAACTCTATACAAAGTGGGAACAAGAGTTTATTATCAAGATGTTTGAAGAGAAGCTACTGTACCGTGAGAGTACAACGGTGAATTGGTGTGAAGATTGTCATACAGTGTTAGCCAATGAACAGGTAGAAGAGGGGTGCTGTTGGCGTTGTGACAATGAAGTAGAGCTTAAAGAGATGCCTGGGTACTACCTAGACATTATTAAATATGCCGATGACTTGCTAGGTGACCTGAAACAGCTTGAGGGTAAATGGCCAAACCAAGTTTTAACGATGCAAGACAATTGGATAGGAAAGTCTCAAGGGCTTGAGTTTGAGTTTGTGTTGAGTGAAAGCTCTAAAGCTAAACTTGGTGGAAACTTTGATAAATACACGGTGTTTACTACGAGACCCGATACCATTTATGGTGTGACCTACTCTGCACTTGCAGCAGAACACCCTATCACTAAGTATCTACTTAAAAATGAGCTACTAGATGCAAATGTAGCAGATAAGATAATCACGATTACCAACATGACTGAGATAGAGCGTGCCAAAGAGGGTAAAGAGGGGTATGATTTAGGTTTAACGGTTATTCACCCTTTAACTAAAGAGGAGATACCTGTTTGGACAGCGAACTTTGTATTGGCTTCTTATGGTGGTGGTGCGGTGATGGCTGTGCCAGCACATGATGAGAGAGACTTTGAGTTTGCTTCCAAGTATGACTTGCCTATCAAAAGCGTAATATCCGGGGGTGAAGAACTGCCTTATATTTTAGAAGGTGTATTGGAAAACTCAGATAGTTTTACGGGTGTAAAAAACTCTGAGGCAAAAGCGAAGATTATCACGCATTTTGAAGAAAAATCTTTAGGTAAAGGTACCACAAACTATAAGCTTAGAAACTGGGGTATAAGCCGTCAGCGTTACTGGGGAGCTCCTATTCCTTTTGTGCATTGTGATGCGTGTGGTTTAGTGGCTGAGAAGGTAGAAAACTTGCCTATAGCACTGCCTGAAGATGTAGAGATAACAGGTGAGGGTAATCCTCTTGAAAATCACCCTACCTGGTCTAAATGTGCTTGTCCTAAGTGTGGTAAAGATGCGAAGCGTGAGACCGATACACTGGACACTTTTGTGCAGTCAAGTTGGTATCAGTTTCGCTACGCAACTAATCCAAATAAATGGAATGCAACAGGTATAGATAAAGAAGAAGCGAACTATTGGTTAGGTGTTGATCAATACATCGGTGGTATCGAACATGCCATCTTGCACCTGCTTTATGCCCGTTTCTTTACAAAAGTACTTCGTGACCTTGGTTACCATGATATAGATGAGCCTTTTGAAAACCTGCTTACACAAGGTATGGTACTGATGGATGGGGCTAAGATGTCTAAGTCTAAGGGTAATACTGTTGATCCTGATGCATTGGTAGAGAAGTACGGTGCAGATACTGCTAGACTCTTTACACTCTTTGCAGCACCTCCTGCAAAAGAGTTGGAGTGGAATGACTCGGCTGTAGAGGGGGCATTTAGGTTTATTAAAAAACTGTATGATAGACATGAAAAAGTGAATACTAAAACATTGCCCAATATTGACCAAAGCTCTTTAAGTAAAGCGTCTAAGCTAGCACGGGTAAAAGTCTATGAAGCCCTACAAAAATCAACAGATGTGTATGAAAAAACATTTGCCTTTAACACACTTATCGCTGCATGTATGGAAGCACTCAATGCACTAGATAAGCAAGACAATGCCCAAGTATGGACAGAGGGAATGTATATTATGTTGAATCTCTTAGAGCCTATCATCCCACATGTCACTACAGAGCTTTCTCAAATGCTATTTGATAGAGAAAATTTAGCTGCGATTCTTGAAGTAAAAGAGGAAGTATTTGTACAAGATAGCATCTTGTACATGGTGATGATAGGTGGCAAGAAGCGTACTGAAGTAGAGGTAAGCCCCACTGCTACAAAAGATGAAATCTTGGCCACAGCCAAAGAAGCAGGGGCTAAATGGCTTGAGGGGATGCGTGTAGTTAAAGAGATAGTTGTACCAAATAAACTGGTAAATCTAGCAGTAAAACCAAATTAGTCTACTAAAAAGAGAGGGTTAAATGTATAGTAATATAAAATTATGGATGGTCATGAGTGTCGTGGTTCTCTTAACAGCCTGTGGCTATAAACCCTCTTCTCATGCTATCAAAAATATATTTACCGATAAAATATATGTAGAAGTAGTAGTCGATAAAATTGAAGCAGAAAATGCACCATTTGTTAAAGATGAGATGAACCGTATTGTCTATACACGTTTTAAGTCTCAAATTGTTGCTAAAGAGCATGCAACAAGTCAAATTCGTATTTCATACAGTGGGAGTACTTTTACACCTTTATCGTACGAAGATGGTTATGTAACACGTTACCGTGCAAATATACGAGTGAAGTTTGATATGGTAACTAAAGAGGGTAAGATGAGTAAAGATATCATGACAGTTCATGAGTCAGATATAGAAGCGAGTTCACTCTACTCCTCTGCTCTAAGAACAGAATCGATACGAAGTGGCTTGGAAAAAGCTTTAGATCAGTTTTTAGCGTATGTAAGTGCAAAGGGAATATTAAAGAGTAAGAAGCAGTAGATGAGTTAAAAAAAGGGTATAATACACACTATACACTACTTACTTTTAAAGGAGTCAATAATGAGTGTAAGAAAAAACTTTACCATGAATGAAAATATTGTACACGATTTAGAAGAGTTAGCAAGACTTATGAATAAAAAGCAGAGTCAAGTCATTCAAGAGTTGATAACTGAAAGAATGGCACAAGTGCTAAAAGAGAAAAAGCTTAAATCTTTAGAAAAAATGTCAGGAATGTTTTCAGGCTTAATACCTGAATATATTGATATGCAGTGGATAAAGAGTCAAAATGAGTATTAAAAAGATATTTTTTGATACCAATATATTTAATGATATTTTTTCAGTAGATTTTATGGAGACTTTAGAGATTAAACTTCAAAAGAAGAGTTAAAATGACTCTACAAAACTACTTAAATCAAAAACCACTATACTACAAAGAGATAGACCACGAGCGTGTACATCTTGCTTATGCCATCTTAAAACCTCATATAAAACAGCCTCGTACGCTACATATTGTAGGTACCAATGGAAAAGGCTCTACTGGGTGTATGGTGGCTCACTTAGCATACAGTTCAGGCAAATGGAGTCAGGTGATTTATGATTCATCGTTAGGCGACAAATCACAAATCACTAGACCCCTCTCATGTCATCAGGCTTCTATCTCCGTAGGTCATTTCTCCTCTCCTCATATTTTAAAATTTAATGAACGTATATGGCTCAATGGTGAAGATACTTCTGATGAGATACTTGAAGTTGCACACCAAAAGCTCTTTTCTATTTTAGGTCAAGAGATGAGTGAAGCATTGAGTTACTTTGAATACACTACACTTTTAGCTTTTGTGGTGTTTGAAAATTGTGACTTAATGGTTCTTGAAGCAGGGCTAGGTGGAGAGTTTGATGCTACTAATGTTTGTGATAAAGAACTCTCTGTTATTACACCTATAGGCATAGATCATCAGGCTTTTTTGGGTGAGACTATAGAAGAGATAGCGGGTACGAAAATACGTAGTATACAAAAACAAGTGTTGTTGGCACCACAGGTTTATGATGAGGTGGCAGAGGTGGCAAAAGAGATTGCAGAGGATGTAGGGGCAGATCTATCTGTCTGTCCACAGGTCAACACGCAGGTTGACCCCTACGGATTGG
Source organism: Campylobacterota bacterium (assembly GCA_034659695.1). Classification (GTDB taxonomy): domain Bacteria; phylum Campylobacterota; class Campylobacteria; order Campylobacterales; family Sulfurovaceae; genus Sulfurovum. Next base: position 18,090 of record JAYEHY010000032.1, read on the forward strand.
AACAAATTGCCAAAGAAAAAGGCTGGGGTGCGTACCTTGTAGATAATGCTATAGTGGCTTTAAAAGCTCTAGATATACTAGACATCAAATACGACATCAATGACTTAAAGTCTTTAGAACTCTTTGGACGCTTTTATCAATTGTCAGATAATATACGCATCGATGTAGGACATAACCCTCTAGCAGCAAAAGCCATAGAGAAGGCACTCACAAAAAAGGTTGTACTTATCTATAACTCTTTAGATGACAAAGACTACACAGAGGTACTAAGCATACTCAAGACTAAAGTCAAAAGAGTAGAGGTGATAGCCATAGACTCCCAAAGAGCGACAACCCTAGAAGCCATAGAAAATGCTTTACAACGCGTAGGATTAGCGTACAGCCACTATAACGGCACCATAAACCCAGATGAATATTATCTTGTATTTGGCTCATTTTATGTGGTAGAAGCGTTTTTGAAAACTTACAGGAGTGGAGAGTGAGGGGTCTGCTGACAATGATGCGTGTAGCGCAGCGAAATGCATCATTGTCACCTGACCTCGAACGGCGTACGAAGGGCAGACACACAGGTCTGCAGGTCTGCCCCTACGATTATAATATATTACGATTTTCGGCGAGAAAAGAGAGCTGTTTATTTTAGTTGTGATATAATATATTTATGGATACAGAAATCAAAAAGATAGTGACTGATATTATTTCAAAGCAGGCAGATATAGTCTATAAGAAGATGCTTGTATTTTCAGCAGTAGCTGGAGGTTCTTGGATTTACGGTATTAAAATAGGTGGATATTTGGGTTTTTTTATTTGGATAGTGTTTCTATTTGCTGTCTTGGGGGTAGTAGTCAACCTATCGAAACATGGAACACTATATAGAGAACTGGAGGATATAAAAAATGGATAATTTAGAGTCTCTTTATGTGGCAGGATTTATAGGTGCAATAATTGTTGGGTATTTGGCAGTAAAAAATGAGTGGAAGATAGTAGATATTTTTTAATTCTCTCAAAGAGTGAGTAGAGTGACAATGATGCGTGTAGCGTAGCGAAATGCATCGTTGTCACCAGACCTCGAACGGTCTCAATGACAGATATATTCATCCACATAACGGGCAGACACACAGGTCTGCCCCTACAGATGTCGCCGTATCAAACAAGTTTTATTTGAGATTTAAATTTTTTAGATATAATTTGCCTAGTTGGGACAAAAAGGGAGTTGTAGCTCCCTTGATGCTTTTAGTATAATCTTTCTGCTAATAAAATCAGAATGACTATGACAATTATAATGCGTGTGAGCATTGCTATTC
>JAYEHY010000033.1:0-19388 GCA_034659695.1 Campylobacterota bacterium
AGGTAATAACGATAACTCATCTCCGACTCCCCCACACAATCCAAAAATTAAAAATGCTCATATGGTAAATAAGCTATTTTTCTACAGCCTGCCTAATTTACCTAAACCGTTTAAATACTCGTGCAAAATCTAGGGTTATATCACATGTAGTCTCTTCAAAACTATAGCTCTCTTGCAAAAAGTCACCCTCTTTGTCATATTTTGACCCTTTGAGTTTGTATATTTTGGCTCTTAGGTCATTGGGGTAGAGGAGTATGTAGTAGTTGACTTTCTCTCTTTCATAAATCTCAAATTTATATTTCTCATCTCGTTTGGCTGTGGATTTAGAGATAATCTCTACAATAATCTCTGGTGCTTTGGTAAGATAACTCTCGTTGGTCTCACCACAGGTCAAGACAATATCAGGCTTCAAGATAGTATCATCACTCACCTTGTAGTCTATCTCTCCTAAGACTTCACACTCTTGACACTCCTCTAGCTGTTCTCTTAGGTTGTACATAATCTCTGTAGCTATACTCTGATCTCTTCTGAGCGGAGCAGGTGACATGGCCAATGGGATACCATCTATCAGCTCCCACTCCCCCTCCCACTCTTTGTACTCATCATAGGTGTAATACTCTATAGCTTGGGCTGACATGGTTTCTCCTTTGATGCTTATATCTCTCTATTATATCAAAAGAGTCCAAATAGATTGGATATATTAGCATTAATATAACTTTTTAAAATTCTACAACCATACTATTAAATTAAAAGTTTCAAAGAAGTCTTTTTGAAGCTACAGCACACACCGCACTTTCACTCTTTAAAACCAAAGGCGTATCAAAACCAATAATATTTTCAGCTTCAAAAAGTGCTATTTCATCTGCATGAAAACCACCTTCACAACCAATCACTATTGTGTTAAAACTACTGTTTGAAATGAAGTTATTTTCAGAAAAATTAAGCATTTTACTCTGAGGATAATTCTCTAAAAAACTTTCCAGATTTTCAGCCATTTCCAGCTTCATCATTTGGCTTCTTCCAGACTGTTGAGAGGAGTTAAGCACTATTTTTTCTAAACGTTTAAAATCTATTTTAAAACTTTTTTGTGATCGTTCACAGTAGATAAAAGTAATTTTATCTACCCCCATTTCATTTAATGAACTTATCACTTTTTCTATACTCTTAGGGTCTATGACACACCACCCTATATGCAAAGACTTTTTAGCTTTTACTTCTAAACCTTCTCTCTCTTTAAGTTCAAGAACCACAGACTTTTTATCTATGTGGGTAATGAGGTATTGATATAAAAAATCATCTCTCAAGTTACGCAAATACAAAATATTATCTATTTTATGCCTACGTACTTTAAAGATGTAGCGATGTTCATCACCTGTAAGCGTAAGGTGATGTTGACTTGCTTCTTTATGAAAGAGATATAACATAATTAAGCCTTATATTGCTATGATACCTTTGGCTCTAAAGACCATAAGTACCACCATAATAGCAACGAGAAGTACTTGAATTGCAGATATTTTGAGAAATGCACCTTTTAATAACTTATGTGTATCTGGGTTTTCTATTTTGGCTACTTTGATAAGTTTATATTTCTTAATCTCTATATACATTAAAACAGACCAAATAACAATCATTATAATCATACTTACTGACATTCCAAATTCACCTATCACCATACCAATAAGCCCTGTAAAAGCTATCATCGTAGCAATTGCTTGAAAAACCATCGTATAGATAAAACTTGCTTTTCTAAATCCTAATGGATTTTTTGCTGTCATAAATGGAATAGCCATACCAACAACTAAAAATCCTAAAAATATTTTCACTAAAACTGCGTGTGTAACTAATATTTGCTCAATCATTTGAACTCCTTTAAAACGAATTATACTCTATTTTGTTATAATCTCTATAATTCAACAACAAAGGTTTATAATGGCTGTATCTATTACTGAAGCATTAGATATTATTTATGATAATGTTACTCCACTTAGCACAGAAATACTCCCCATAGAAATGGCATTAGGTTGCATAATGGCTGAAGATGCTGTTGCAACTTTTAACTTACCAAGATTTGACAACTCTGCAATGGATGGCTACGCAGTAAAATGTGAAGATGAAAATAGTACAGTTGTATGTAATGAAGTTATCTACGCTGGATGCAAGCCAGAAATAGATTTGCAACGTAAAAGTGCTATTAAGATAATGACTGGTGCACCTATCCCTAAAGGATGTGAAGCCATTGTTCCTATAGAAAATGTCACTGCATTAGACAACAAAGTTACCCTTCCCTCTTCCATAGAACTTAATGCTCACATAAGACGTTCTGGAGAAGATATTAAAAGTGGAACGGTTTATTTACAAAAAGGTGAAAAGGTTACGGCATATAGCATTGCTCTTCTTGTCAGTCAAGGGGTAACACATTTGACTGTTTATCGTAAAATAAAAATAGCTGTTTTTGGTACAGGTGATGAACTTCGACCTCACTTTGAGAAAATAGAACCACACCAACTCTACAACTCTAACACACCTATGTTCCTTACTCGTGCTTCTGAACTAGGTTGTGATGTACGTTACATTCCAAGTTCTGGTGATACTATTGACTCTTTGGAAAACTCCATAAAATCAGCTCTTGATGCCGATATTATTATAACTTCAGGTGGAGTAAGTGTAGGAGACAAAGATTTTACCAAAGAGGCTTTTAAAAATTTAGGAATGAAACCTTATTTTGAAAAGGTAGATATTAAACCTGGTAAACCTACTGCTTTTGGTAAAATAGACAATACACATATAGTAAATTTACCAGGCAATCCTTTAGCATCTATGGTCAATTATGAAATTTTTATTCGTGCAATTATTCGGAAGATGTCAGGAGCAAAAGCTTATTACCATGGAACTATACTCACACAAATAAGAGAAGATATTAAACTAAAAAAAGGTAAATATGCCGTCTCTTTAGGTCAATTTGATGGTAAAACATTTATGCCCCTAAAACAACAACTACCAGGGATGGTCTCTCCTATGCAAAAAGCAGATGCGATGATGATTACTACTCCCGATGTAGAGAGACTAAAAAAAGGGAGTAAGATAAAAATACTTCCTATTGTTTGGGAACTGACCTCTTTAAGTAAAGAGGCATTATTTAGCTCTTAAATTATATCTTTTTAGGATTTTCAATAAGTGTATAAGTAAGTAGCTTTTCCCAAAGTCTACTTTCACTCCATTCACTTTGTACTTGTGGAGAAAAACTTATATCTTCCAAATGTATGATTCCCATTAGTTTACTGTGGGCATCTTCTTTAAAAGCTTGTGCATAGCCTGTCTCTGTTTCATGCACTATAATACTATGTAATTTTACCTCTTTCTCACCATTTTGCATGGTAGTACATGCTAACACACGCTCAACTAAGAGGTAAATAAGACGAGAAAACTGTTCAGCAGAGGGAGAAACCGGAAGCTCTATCCATCTTTTACTATATTTTTTCATCGCATCTACATATGCTCTATCATCAGCACTCCACAAGGCTATAGCATGATCAAAAGAATCAATAAGCTCTTTAATATTACGTTTCATTAAACCAAAATCATATACCATTTGCCCATTATCAAGATAGTTTGACTCTATGAGTACTTCTACTTTGTAAGAGTGACCATGTATATTTTCACTACAGCGTTGTGTGGAACAATCTCTTACAATATGAGCATTTTCAAATTTAAAAAGTTTACGTATTAACATCTATAACCTTAATAGGAGTATATTTATCTGATTTTAGCTAAGCTAACTAAAGATAAGATTAACGCTATATTTTATACACCTTGTGTAGTATCAAAAACTCGTATGTGTAGCCTATCACTGTAGTAAAAATTATATTTCATGCAAAATTCAAATACTGCTTTGTCATTTTTCCAAATCGTATCTCTACTCTCCCCAACAGGCATACAAAAAACTGGTATTCTTGGTAAAACTTCTCTTATTTGAGATATTTCATCTATCGCTGTTGTCTCTACTAACTCTTTATCTATAGTGAATTTTAAAAATGCCTCTTTAGCATGACTTTGTATATTTTGAAGTGCTTGAGGAACAATACGCTTCTGTTTAGGTTCAGCAGAGTTAGCCAGCTTAATAGAGAGAGCAAAAATACAAGATTTATATGCAGGATAAAGTTCAAAATCTATCTCTATCGTACCATTGGTTTCAAAAGTAATCTCAACACCCTTTTCCACTAGCCATGAGACGACAGTATAAAATACTTTATCACTATGATACATGAGAGGTTCACCTCCTGTAATTACTACATGTGGCTTGTAGCCTAAAGTGTTAAATTCACTGTTTAGTGTATCTATAAGTAACCTGCTCTCCTCTACCTTTATCCATGATTTAGCATAAGTGCTATCTACAGCAAAGTATGTATCACAGCCATAACGTAACTCACCATCTACTTCATACGTTGCACCAAATCCTGGACAGGTAAGGTTACATCCACCTGTACGTAAAAAGTATGAAGGTACACCTGCATACTTCCCCTCACCTTGAATAGAGAAAAATTGTTCAGTAAGGTAAAACATTAACCACCTGTCTCATAAAATGCACGACCTGAAACCTCTTGACCCTCTTCAAGTTCACCCTCTATCCAACGGTTCTCTTTTGGTTTATCTTTAAGGACTTTAGCTAAAACATTTGCAGCACCTTGAATGTTACCTTCTTTGACAGCTGCAGCAATACTCAACGCTTCATCAAAGTAAAGACAAGGGATAAGGTTTCCCTCTGCTGTTAATCTAATGCGATTACAATTTTCACAAAAGTCATGTTTATGTGGGTCAATAAGTCCAAATTCGTAACCATCATCAATTCTGTAATTAAATGATGGACTTGCACCCTCACGTCCAAGTGCATGAATAGTATGCCCCTCTTTTACTTTATCGAGTATTTCTCTACCGTGCATACCTTCTATTGTCTTATTTGCATGAGAATTTTCCATATATTCAATAAATCTGACTTTAATATTACGCTCTTTACAGTACTCTATAATATCCAATATTTCATCATCATTAATACCTTTCATAGGCACCATGTTAATTTTAACTCCTAAGCCCACTTCTAGTGCTTTATCTATGCCTTCAAGTACTTGGGTTAAAACATCTTTTTGTGCTATATGATGTGCTACTTTAGGTTTTAATGAATCAAGAGAGATGTTGAGCCTCTTTAATCCAGCATCTTTGAGTTTTTGTGCCGTTTGAGGGAGAAGATAGGCATTGGTAGTAAGTGCTAAATCTATATCTGGTTTATAATCATGTATCATCTTGATAAATCTGTCTAGCCCTTCTCTAAGTAAAGGTTCACCACCTGTTATGCGGATCTTATTTACCCCTTCATCTATGGCTACTTTCATAAATAAAAATAGTTCTTCAAAAGAGAGAAGATTCTCTTTGGGTACCCATGTAAAGGGTTTTTCAGGCATGCAGTATTGGCATCTGAAGTTACAACGTTCTGTAACAGAAACCCTTAGGTAGTTAACGGTGCGACCATGTCCATCTATAAGCATATATTTTTCCATAATTATTTTTGCTTAGAGTATCGAAATGTAGATAAAAAAGGGATGATTTATATCAATAAAAAAATTTAGATATAAAAAGATTTTATTTGAATTTGTGTTGAGAGAGTCTATATTAGGTAAGTTCCCAAAAGGAGCACCATCTTTTAATTCAAAGATGGTGCCAAATAGGAAAAAAGATTAATGATCTTTCCACTTAGCTTTCTTCCACAAGAATGCTAAACCTGTAAATACAAGTAAGAAAAGTAAAACTTTTGGTCCAAGTTCTTCTCTAGCCGGCTTAGAAGGGTCACCTATTTCAGTCATGTATGCTTCAACTTTCTCATACCCTGCTTTAGATAATCCAACTCTAGGCATTGAAGTACCCGCCATTTGAGACTGTGGATTTTCTACAAATGTCTCCATAAAGTGCTGACCTCTTGCTCTAATAATCATAGAGAGATCTGGTGGTAATTTACCCATATATGCTTTAACAAGATCCTGCTCTTCAATAATTTTAACTCTGTAAGCTAAAGTATCTTTTTCATGCTTAAATGTTGGAATATCACCAAGCTGTGAAGTTTTTGCATAACGCATCGCGTGACATCTACCACATGCTTCTGCAAATGCTTCTTTAGTAGTTACTTCACCCGCTTTTTTAGCCATAATATAAGCAACAACATCAGCAATTTGCTGATCATCACTCATCATCATCTTGATACTACCCATTGGATGTGTAGCTGTATCTGCATACTTATGATCTACATTTGATGCCATAGCTGGATCTTTAATAAGTGCAATAAGATAATTCTTATCATAAATTGCACCTGCATGATCAAGAGCCGGTGCAATTACACCACCCATATTGATAGGCATACCAGTGTGACAACCCATACATGTTGCAAAACCAGCTTCCCCAGCTGCAACATCACCTTTAATTTTACTTACTTTAGCAACATCAGCCCAAAATGCTGTTTTTGCTGCTACTACCTCTTTTTTATCTGCTGCTTTTGCTTCTGCAATATCAGCTTTTCCATCATAAACAAAGTCATGACCCTCTACATGCTTATGCATTTGAGAGTGAGCAAATGGCTCAACTCCCCAGTATAGTAGGAGCGTGAAGGCTGCTACAACTCCGAATATTTTTAATTCTTTCATCCTCTACTCCTTATAGTTTTTTTTCTAGTTTAGTAATAAATGGTAGTGCTATCCACAATGCAAAGAATACAAGTGCAGAGACAAGACCGATAACATTCCAGATACCTTCTGGTGGAAGTTTACCCATAAATGTTAAGACAATTAGGTCAAGAACCATTAACCAGAACCAATACTTAAAGAGTCCTCTTCTACTTGCTGGTGCAACATTTGGACTTCTATCTAAGAATGGAAGTGCAAAGAAAATCACCTGAGCAATAGCGAATGCAACTAAACCAAGGTCTTTAGAGAATGGTCTTAAGATCTCATAACTCCATAGGAAGTACCACTCAGGGTAAATATGTGCAGGTGTCTTAAGCCCATCTGCTGGGTCAAAGTTCACTGGATCCATTGCAAAGTTAAAGTGGTAGAATACCAAATAGAAGAATAGTATGAAATATACACCCATTACAAATACATCTTTAGACAAGAATACTGGAGAGAATGGAATAACTTTAGACTCTTTTATTTTTCCTGCTTTGTAAAGTTCTGCATGCTCTTCATAATCAAACTCTTCACCCTCTTGGTTGTTAACATGTGGAATTCTCAATGTACCAAAGTGAAGTACAATCAGTCCAATAATTACTAATGGTAATAAGAATACGTGTAGCATAAAGAATCTAGTTAAGAATGCGTCAGCTGGAACGTAATCCCCTCTAATCCACTCAACAAGACCATATGCTTCAAGAGAACCACCAGAGAATAAGTTAGTAATAACCATACCAGCCCAGTAACTCATCTGTCCCCAAGGTAACATATATCCAGAGAAAGCTTCTGCTGAGAATGCAACAAAAAGTCCCATACCAGATAACCAGATAAGCTCTCTACCTTTTTTATATGACCCATAATAGATACCTGTTAACATGTGAATGTAGATAATAAGGAATACCAAAGATGCACCTACACCGTGAATATGTCTCCATAACCAACCATAACCAACTTCAGTCATAATCGTATAGTTTACAGAATCAAATGCCAATGCTGTATCTGGTTTGTAGTACATAAGTAAGAAGATACCACTGATAGTAAGTAGTCCAAATGTAGCAGCAAGTACCATACCCATTGCCCATAAGAAGTTAATATCTTTTGGAATCCAGTACTCAGTCTGCATTACTTTTTTAAGCGTATTTACCGCAAGTCTCTGGTCGAGCCATTCATTCAAGTTTTTTGCTTTTTCAAATTTTGCCATGCTCTACCCCTTATACCGTTAGACCAGCGTCTAGCATTTTTTTATACTCAGGACCAGCTTCACCAAGTACAAGCGTCTGACCATCTACTTTAAATGGTGGAATCTCAAGTGGACTTGGTGGAGGACCAAATGTTTCATGACCACTTGTATCAAACTCACCACCATGACAGGCACATAAGAATTTTAATTCATTTGGCTTATATGCAGGGATACATCCTAAGTGCGTACATAGACCGATAGATACATGATATCTATCAGAGCCTACAACAACATCTCTGTCATCTGCTTTCATCTCTTTATTTTTTTTCAAAACAAAGATAGGTTTACCTCTCCACTTCTCTACATTTAGCACATTCTCTTGCGCTCCACTTAAATCAACCGTTGTAAAACCTGCTGCTTTTACACTTGGTAATGGATCCCAGCTGCGTTTCATTGCATATAATGCAGGTATACCACCTACAATAGCAGTAAAACCACCAAGAGCCATACCCATAAAGTCTCTACGACCTTTTACGTCTTTTCCCATACCTATTTCCTTCCTTAATAATAGTTTTAGTCATTTATTATAGGGAATTTGTATTTAAAAAGTGTTGATATAAATCAAAAATAAGCATTTATTATACTAAAAGTTACTATTGGTTAAATAGGACTATAATTATCCTATTTAACCTTTTATTTTACTCTCTTCAAAACGTTGTATTATATTTTGTGCTACAGGAAACTCTTCAGTTAAATATTTTGCTACAAGATTACTGTCAAATCCATTAACAACTTTTATACCAAATGTTTCTAATACTTCCCAAGAGTAAAGCTCATCATCTGAATGATGAATATAAACCACATTTGCTCCACTGGCTTTTGCTTCTAGTGCTGTATGTGCAGATGCTGTTACAATGCAACTACTATTTTTTATAAGCTCTTCATACTCTTCTGGTTCATGCAGCGAGGAAAAAAGCTTTGCCAAATCATCTTCATACTTTACAAAAAAGTAATTTCCTAGCAGTAGTTCCATATCTAATGCTTTAAAGAACGCTTCATTACTCAAAATAACTTTATCATAATCTGCATCACCTAAGAAGAAAAGCGTCCGCTCCTCTTTTTGGCTTACTTCAAAATATTCATCATCAATAATCATCGCATCTAAACAATTATCATCTCTACAGCCTTCTCTAAAGAGTGTTTCACCATGAACAGAGGTATCTGTACTATCAAGTGCAAAACGCCAAACATTTTTAAAATCTGCACAATACTTTACCAGTCTTCCATTATCATTTTCAGATGTATCGATAATAATACTATTACCTGCTTCTGCAATGGCATCTATATCTTGTACCGTCTCTATAGTGACATACTCTTTTACCCCTAACTCTTTTGCTACCAATCCTGCACGAAAGTCATTAACTAACAGTTGAACCTCATGCCCACTTTTAGCAAGCATTTTAAGTAAAGCAGCTCCACGTCTCACTCTCTCTAGCCCTATTTTATGTCCTGAGTTTGCATAATAATATATCATGATTTTTTCCTTAAGTTTTCTTTATTTTATTTTTAGCTCTTTGTGCCATCTTTATATGTACATGAATAATCTCCAACGCAGCAGGTGTCACACCCGATATTTGTGACGCTGTAAACAGTGTAGGAGGAGTAGCTGTCTCTAGTTTTTCTACTATTTCATTACTTAAACCTGAAATATTTTTATACACAAAACCTTGAGGTATTTTGATTTTAAGCATATCATCCATTTTAAGTATCTGCTGTTGTTGCTTCTCTATGTAACGACTGTATTTCGCCTCTACAAGTATTTGCTCCATTACCTCATCATCATATTTATCAAACTCTGGAAGAAGTGTTATTAGCTTCTCTCTGTTAAAGTCTCCACGACCTATAACATCCATCCAGTAGGTTCTGTCATTGATCTTTACTGCACCTATAGATTCTAATTTAGCTAAGAACTCTTTAGTAGGTGTTACATGGTTTACACGTAAATAATCAAGTGCCTCTTCCAAGTTTGCTTTTTTAGCATTAAACTTCTCTATATACTCAGTATCTAAAAGTCCTAAAGCATCTCCATAACTAGAGAGTCTCATGTCTGCATTGTCTTCACGTAATAAAAGTCGATACTCTGCACGAGAAGTAAACATACGATATGGCTCTTTTGTTCCTTTGGTTACTAAGTCATCTATCAGTACCCCTATATATGCTTCATCACGTCTAAGGATAAACGGCTCTTTATCTTGTATGTTCAATGCGGCATTAATACCTGCCATGAGTCCTTGTGCTGCAGCCTCTTCATAGCCAGTAGTACCATTTATCTGTCCTGCACAGTAGAGACCTTTTACCTTTTTTGTCTCTAATGTATGTTTTAACTCTGTAGGCTGAACATAGTCATACTCTATCGCATAACCATAACGAACAATCTTGGCACGCTCCATCCCCTCTACAGAACGTACCATCTCTAACTGTACATCTGTAGGCAAAGAGGTACTCATACCATTAATATAGTACTCTGTTTCATCTATGGTTTGAGGCTCAACAAATATTTGATGTCTTGGTCTGTCTCTAAAACGGCTTATTTTATCTTCTATGCTTGGGCAGTAACGTGGACCCACCCCCTCTATCTGTCCAGAAAAGAGTGGAGCTCTCTCAAAATTACTCTCTATGATTTGATGTGTTGTCTCATTGGTATACGTTACATAACAAGGTAGCTGTGTAGGATTAAAGGTTTTTTTATCTGTTCTAAAAGAGAAAGGTGGTGGTGGAGTATCTCCAGGTTGCAGTTCCATGACGGATATATCTACAGATTTTGCATCTATTCTAGCGCAAGTACCCGTTTTCAACCGTCCTATTTCAAGCCCTAACTCCTTTAAATACTCAGCCAACTCTACAGAAGCAAACTCACCCTGTCGCCCAGCACTTTGCTGTTTATCACCAATGTGTATAAGTCCATTGAGAAATGTACCTGCAGTAATAATAACTTTAGGAGCTTTGTAACTGTTACCAAGTTGCGTTGTGACCCCTTGAACTTCACCCTCTTCCACAATAAGTCCATCAGCAATCTCTTGCTTTACATCTAAGTTAGGTGTATTTAATACTACATTACGCATATAAATACGATAAGCATCCATGTCTATCTGTGCACGAGAACCTCTAACTGCTGGTCCCTTAGAAGCATTAAGTGTACGAAACTGTATGCCAGTTTTATCTGTACATAAACCCATCTCACCACCAAGAGCATCTACCTCTCTTACTAAGTGACCTTTTGCTAAACCACCTATAGCAGGGTTACAGCTTGATGCTCCTATCTGCTCTGCTAATATGGTAACAAGTAGTGTATTAGCACCCATGCGTGCAGAAGCTAACGAAGCTTCTATGCCTGCATGACCACCACCGATAACTATGACTTCATAATTCATTTTAAACCTTCAACCTCGTTCCTGTGGTCTCCGTGTGAATGCATATGCCCGACCGAAGAGACAAATGCCCCTGGGGTATATCACTTCAAGTAACTAATCAAGCTTTTTAGGTCTCAAATATTTAAGTATGCATTCCTACGCACAGCATGGGAACAAGAAAATACATTTATTTTCGCTATAATAATCGAATTATATCAAAATAAATTGAGGTACCATGTTTACAGGTCTAATCCGTGAAATCGCAACAGTCAAAAGCTATCAAAATAATATTTTAACTATCCACTCTAACCATCCAGCAAAATTGGGTGATTCTATAGCTATTAATGGTGTTTGTCTTACCGTAATTAAACTACATAGTGATGGTTTTGACTTAGAGCTAGCCGATGAAACACGCTCTATTATTGATGAGAGTAAAATATCAGGCTTAGTACACATGGAGCCGGCTATGATGATGAATGATCGCTTTGAAGGACACATCGTACAAGGACATGTTGATTGTGTTGGTACTGTAAGTAAAATTACCCCTAGAGAGAATGCCAGTGATTTTATTATCACAGTTGAACCAAAATATATTGCACATATCATACCTAAAGGCTCTATCACCATAGATGGTATCTCTTTAACAGTCAACGATGTAGGAGCAGATAACTTTAGACTTACTATTATCCCCCATACACTCAAAGAGACATTGATGAAAAATTATCAGATAGGAACAAAACTTAATATAGAAACAGATGTATTTGCCAGATACATTGATCATATATTGGCACACAGAAGTAAAAAAAAGCGTATGGGTTGGGATGATATTGATAGTTTGCAGATGAGCTATTAAGATATAGATTTTCTCGGAAGTGGAGACTTCAGTCCCACACAAAGTCGCAAAGCACAAGTGGGACTAAAGTCTCCACTTCCAAAGCTTTTAGAGGTTAACAATGAATATATACAATTACACCACCCCAAAAACTGACGAAACCTTCACCACCCTACTTAAACACAAAAATATCAAAATAAACCACATTGTTAGTTCCTCTAATGTTAAACCTATGGAGTATATACAAGATGAAGATGAGTGGCTTGTATTACTTGAAGGTGAAGCTCTTTTACTTATAGAAAATAAAGAAAAAAAGCTTTTTAAGGGAGATACTCTTTTCATTCCTGCAAAAACAACTCATAAGGTTTTAAAAACTTCTGATGGTACTGTTTGGTTAACTGTGCATATCTATTGATAATCACTATCTTTCATACTTCTAGCTTCAGTGTTACGAATCTTTTTTAACTCCATATCAATATACTCTAAATCATGTAACATAACTAAAGAAGCTACAGTAGAATATCGCATCATCTCAGCTCTGTGCACAAAAATAAAAAATCCATTTTCATAAAGTCCTAAACGTATGGCTGCGGCTGTGGAGTAAGTTGTCAGTAGGGCATCCTTTTTGCAAATAAATCTCACATCTTTAAAATATTCTGTTGTCCACAGTAGAGGATTGTGGGCAGGGCTGAAAGCATCTTGATAGACGATGTCTATCTTCTCTTTTATCTTAGGGATACTTTTTCTTGCATCTCCAAGCAATATCTCGATTTTAAACTGTTCATCTTCATAATACAAATCTTGACTTATGGCTTGGATGATAGGTTTTATACTCTCAAACTCTTTTGGATAGTCAAATGTTGCCAAAGAGCGTACAAGCCCTTCATCAAACTCAGGAGAAATAATATGTATATTAGTAGTAATTTTTTGCTGTTTTATATAGTAAAGTGTTGCAAAAGTGTTATATCCTAGACCAAAGCAGATGTCTAAAATAGTAAGCTCTGATTTGTGTTTTGTAAGAGCAAGAGCAGGTTTTACATGTTTCTCTAAAGACTCATGTAGCGCACCATCTTTTGTTGAGTGGTAAGGCTCATCAAACTCTTTTGAATACAAAGTATTGGTACCATCTTCACAGAGAACAACACTCTTTTGTTCTCTTAAGTCTTCATTATACATAAAGTAAAATACCTATAACCCAACTTCATCTAACTCTTTAAATTTGAATGCTTCCACAATGTCTTCTATGCTCTCTTCTTCTCTTACACAAAGTACCATCATGCCCTCATCCATAAAATCCATGTAATTTTCATATTTATTTAAGAGTATTATAAAGTCAACCCATGGCTCTTCACAAGCTTTACGGTTCTCATAAAATCTAACCGATTTTACTTCACCTTCATCAAAATCTACTAACGCCCACTGAGTAGCTTCATACTGCGTAACTATTTTTGATGCTTGAGTATCACTACCGTCTACTGGAATCCATATTAACATCTTAAAGTCCTTTTAGTATTTTATTGCTAAGTTTTAACTCATCATTACTCATAATACCTATGCCTTTTTCTAAAATAGTTTCTGCAATCTCTTGTGCCTCTTTTAATGAGTGCATTTTATATGTTCCACATTGATACTTATTTAACTCTGGAATATCTTTTTGTTTTTTTACATTCAATACATCTTTCATAGACTCTTTCCATGCTTTAGAGACTTTTTTAGCACTTGGAGACCCAAGTAGTGACATGTAAAATCCTGTACGACATCCCATAGGAGAAAGGTCAATAATCTCTACTTTTTTAGAGTTTAAATGATCTCTCATAAATCCTGCAAAAAGATGTTCAAAAGTATGAATCCCTTTCTCTGTCAACATCTCTTTATTTGGGACAACAAAACGAAGATCAAATACTGTTATATCATCTCCACTTGGTGTACTCATAGTCTTTGC
Source organism: Campylobacterota bacterium (assembly GCA_034659695.1). Lineage (GTDB taxonomy): Bacteria > Campylobacterota > Campylobacteria > Campylobacterales > Sulfurovaceae > Sulfurovum. The sequence goes on from JAYEHY010000033.1 coordinate 14,072, forward strand.
AACTCTTACTGCTGGTGCTATCATCTTTGTATGATCTACTGTAAAACTGTCTAATAATGGCATAGGTATTTCCTTAATAATATATTTTTTGATTATAGCGAGATTAATGTAAATAAAAATAAGAATCTAAAGATTTCTTTTAAGTTTGCAGTAGATTTGGCTTAATGGGAGTTGCGTAGAGAAGGAGCCTACTTATAGTAGGTGACTGAACGGAACAGCTTCCATTCAGTCAAAGATGCTGTGAAATGAAAAGAAAGATTAGATTCTTGCTTCTTCACGTCTTTGTAGCATCTCCCAGTTTTTATCAATATCACCCTGAATCTGATCAATAACATGACGATACTCAGGCTTAAACAAGTGTTTATATCTACCTTGTGCACCAAGATAATCTTCTGCAGTAATAATATTTTTAGGTCTATAAAGAATATTTAATTCATGCCCATCAAGAATTTCATAGATTGGGAACATTAGTGAATCTGTTGCCAAGTCAGTAATTCCAATCGTATCTTTTGGATCAAACTTCCACTCTGTACAACATGGAGAGACAGTGTTAATGAAACATGGTCCTTCAGTCTCTAATGCTTTTTGGAAACCTTTAGCCATAGACTTCCATTTATTTGGTGCAAGCTGTGCAACATAAGGAGCACCGTGAGCAGCCATAATAGAAACGATATCTTTTTTCTTCTCTTTCTTACCATAAGAGTGTGTTCCTGCCTGAGCAGTAGAAGTCGTTGAACCAATAGGAGTAGCAGAAGATCTCTGTCCACCAGTATTTGCATAGTTTTCATTATCTAGACAAATGTATGTAAAGTCATGACCTCTCTCCATAGCACCAGAGAGCCATTGGAAACCGATATCAAAAGTAGAACCATCACCACCAAATGCAACAAATTTTACTGGAGCATCATTGTCTTTAAGTGAACCTTTTCTCTTTCTTGCTTTATGCATCGCTTCGGCACCAGTTACTGCTGTTGCAGCATTTTCAAAACCGATGTGTATCCAAGATGTATCCCATGACGTAAATGGATAAACCGCTGTAGATACCTCAAGACAACCTGTATTTGCCGAAATTACAAGGTTATCATCTGTACAGTTCATAAGCTCTCTAACAATCATAGAGTGAGCACAACCAGGACAGAGAGTATGTGCACCCTCAAATCTATCGTTGTTTGTTGAAAATTCTTTTAAGTTTTTTATTGAAGTAATTGCCATCTCTTAACCTCTTTTCGTTTTGAAATATCCAAGTTTAGGACCTCTAAGTCCTGAAAATTGTTGAATATCTGTTGTTATATGTCCAGCATCAGCATGTGCTTGTTGCTCTGTAAAGATTCTTTTTGCTTCATCAATAGAGAAGTCACGTCCACCAAGACCATAAATGAAGTTTGTTACAAGTGGTCTTTTCTCTGTTGTATAGAGTGCAGCAGATACTTCGTTGTAGAATGCACCCATAGCTCCACCAGGACTTGAACGATCTGTTACCGCAACACATTTAGTATTTTCTAATGCATTTCTTACTTCATCAAAAGGGAATGGTCTGAAACATCTAATAGCAACAACACCTGCTTTAATTCCTGTCTCAGCTCTAAGCTCTTCAGCTGCTACTCTTGCAGTCTCAACCGTAGTACCTAGTGCTACAATAGCAACATCAGCATCTTCCATATTATAAGTTTCTACTCTTTTATATGCTCTACCTGTAAGTTTTTCAAACTCAGCAAATACTTCATCAATAATAAGACGAGAATCCATAAGAGCCTTATGTTGTTTAGCTTTATGCTCAAAGTGCCAATCTTCTTCAGTTTGAGCACCATAAGTTACTGGTCTAGAGAAGTCTAACATATCATCAACAGCTTTAAAATCACCTATAAAATTGTATGCTGCATCATCTGTTAAAGGATAAACATTTTGTGCTGTATGCGAAGTAATGAAACCATCTTGGTGTACCATTACTGGAAGTCTTACGTCGTGATTTTCACCAACCTTAAATGCACAAAGTGCAAGGTCATACGCCTCTTGTGCATTAAATGCACCAAATTGAATCCAACCAGAGTCACGACCTAGGTACATATCTGCATGATCACCACGTACATTTAGTGGAGATGCCAATGCTCTGTTTACTACGTTTAGTACAATTGGAAGTCTCATACCAGATGCTTGGTAAAGTACTTCAGCCATCAGTGCAAAACCTTGTGAAGATGTTGCAGTCGATACACGTCCACCTGATGCAGAAGCACCAATACATCCTGACATTGCAGCATGCTCAGACTCAACCATTACGAACTCACCATCTATGTAGCCATTTGCAACATATCCACCGTAATTCTCAACAATAGGAGTTGAAGGCGTAATAGGATACGCAGCAACAACATCAACCTGTGCTTGTCTTAAAGCTTGAGAAGCAGCAAAGTTACCATCCCATACTTCTCTTGTTTGTAAATCATATTTTTCTGCCATTACAGTTCCTTACTTCTCTTCTTTTTTCTTTTTCTCTGGCCATGAAGCAAGTGCTTCATCCATTGCTGTATTTTCATTAAACATCAATAGTGATTTTGGATTTGTAGGACATACTTCCATACAAACACCACACCCTTTACAGTGATCATAATCAATACCTAACATCTGTTTATCTCTTGAAAGAATAGATGTATCTGGACACCAAACCCAACAGTTTTGACAATCAATACAAACATCAATATTAAATACGGGTTTTTCAACACGCCATGATGCTACTGTTGCTGTATATGAGTTGTAGTTAGAGTACATTCTCTCTTCTGACTTTTGGTTTACGATTTCAGTTGCATCACCTTCAAATGATGGAAGAATACTTCCTTGTGTTACAACATCCCAACCAACAAGTCCACTACCATTTTCAAGTTCACTTTGCCCTCTATTGTCTTGTGCCAATAAATTTAAATCTTGCATTCTACTTCCTCTCTACTTAACTTCGTTGTATGCTCTAGTAATTGCATCCATATTAGCATCAATAATTTTTTGTGGAAACTTATTGAGTACTCTTTTCATATTTTCAAGGAAATAATCAAGTTCAAACATACCAGACGTTTTAACAAATGCACCAAGCATAGGTGCATTTGGCATAGATCTACCAATAGTATCTAAAGAGATTTGAACACAGTCTAAAACATATACTCTATCTTCTTTACCTTGAAGAGCTGGAAGACTAGCAATAAGCTCCTCTTTGCTAAGGTGAGTCGTAACAATGTATTTAGTAGTTTCAGACTCATGCTCTGTAATAGTATCAGTATATGCTAAGGCAGGATCAATGACCAAAACAAAATCAGGATGCATAAACTTTGCATGATTAAAAATCTGCTCATCATCAATTCTATTATAAGCTCTTAGTGCAGCTCCTCTTTTTGCTGAACCGTAAAGTGCAAAAGCCTGAACTTCTTTTCCTGTTGTCGCAACAACATCACCTAAACCCTTAGCACCAGATACCGCACCTTGACCTGCACGGCTGTGCCATCTAATTTCTGTCATAATTTCTCCTCTAAAGTATTAGAATCCTCTATAAATCCCTATTGCATTAATAACACTACATTATCTTTATTACAACTAAGATTTACAGAGAACTCTACATCAATTATGAGGTATTGTAATCTTGATGCTCTTAAAGTGTGTTGAAATTATCATATTTTTAAGCTATAACTATGTGTTGATAATAAAGGTAACTGCTTCAAGTGCATTCTTGCAAATATTATCACTACATTTACTCAATGCTATCTCATCTGCATAACCACACGTAACAGCGACTGAGCTTACATTTGCTGCCCTTGCTGCCTCTATGTCCATACTGGTATCACCTATCATCCAAACATCACTTGTAACCGTTGGTAACTTTTCTAATGCTTTGTAAATAGGCTCAGGGTGTGGCTTAGGATTTGTCACATTTTCTCTACCGATAAGCACTTCAAAATAAGACATCAAGCCCATGTGTTCCAAAAGTTCTATAGAGTACTTCGCTGTTTTAGTTGTAACCACACCTAAGGTTGCATGTTGACTAGCTAACTCTACTGCTTCTCTAGCTTCAAATAAAAGTTCAGTTTTTGCACAAGAGATTTTTCTATAATGCATCTTGTAGGCATCCACATAGTCCCACACTTCACTCTCCCCTACGCCAAGGGTCTGAAACATCACATCAAGAGGATGTCCTATCTCAGCTTCTATCAATGTATTTGCAGGTATCTCTTTCCCAAACGCTTCAAAAGCCACCCCAAAACTCTCCAATATCGCCTCCGTTGAATCTATCAACGTACCATCTAAATCAAACAGTATAATCATTCTTCTTCTCTCTTTTTAAATTTTAGTAAGACTAGGAAGCAGCAAAAACACTCTCTTCACTCCATACATCTAAACACCCACACTCTATCACCTTATCTACAATAGCTTTAAGTACATTGACCACCACACTGTTACCAAACTGCCTATAGGATACATTTTTATTGGAGTGCAAGAGAAAATCTTCTGGAAATCCTGTAATCCTCATACACTCCCTAGGAGCAAGCCTCCTCATCACACCATCTACCATATATATCCCCGTCTTTGCCCCTATGCCACCACCATAAGCAGAGAGAGTGATAGCGTGACCTAGTGGGCTATAGATACGCTCCCCCTGACCACCTTTGCCTACGATGCCTAGTCGTATGGGCTTTTGTGGGTAGTTGCCAAACATATCTTTCTCTACGATGACGCTCTCTTTGAACACTATATCATTACGCTCAATAATTAGCTCTTCCACCTCTTTACTAGGTAACAAAAAATCCTGCACCATAGTAGCCTCACCACTAGAGTGAGGAAACTCAAACTTCTCTACACTCAAATCACTACGAAAAGCCACGATAAATATCCGTTCGCGTTTTTGAGGCACTCCAAAGTGTGAAGCATTGAGAACCTGATGAAAAACACTATAGCCCAACTCATCTAACGAATCTTTAACTACTTGTAGCGTATTACCGTTATCATGCTTCTCGAAGTTTTTGACATTTTCGAGTAGTAGCATTTTGGGCTTATGGTGCTTTGCTATGCGCACCACATCAAAAAAGAGCGTCCCCCTAGTATCTTCAAACCCTCTCTGCTTGCCTGATATACTAAAAGCCTGACAAGGAAACCCAGCACATATCACATCATGAGGTGGTATCTCATCTGCTTCTATCTGCGTGATGTCACCCCAAGGTCGCATCCCATAGTTAGCCTCATAAGTATCCTGACAATCCCTATCCCACTCCGAAGCAAACACACACTCCGCCCCAAAACTACTCATAGCCTGATGGAATCCTCCTATGCCTGCGAAGAGGTCGATGTA
>JAYEHY010000034.1:0-4342 GCA_034659695.1 Campylobacterota bacterium
CCACTACTCTCTGACGCATCTCAGCCGCTGCTTTGTTTGTAAAAGTTGCTGCCAATATACTACTAGGGGACTCACCCATAAAAAGCAGTGAAATATACCGTACTGAAAGTGCAAAAGTTTTACCTGAACCTGCAGAAGCAGAATAGGCTAGAAATGGTTTAAAGGCTCTTGGTATATTACTCATATATTAAATCCTTAGATAATGTTAAATTATCTTTTACCGTTTTAAGTAAATCTACACTGGCTTTTTGTAAATGTGAATTTTCTTGCTCAAAAAATAAAGCAACACTTTTATCATCATTTTTTTTCTGAAAATATTCAATAATTTTTTCATATGGATTATGAATCATAACCTCAAAATCTATAATAGATACAAGTATAATGTTAGCTTTATTTTCACTATTAAGAGTAGCTTTAAGTTCACTAAGTAAAGAATCAATCATGGGCATATGAGTATGTATAACAATAATTCCATATTTATATTTTGTTTTTAGGTAATTAAAACATGATTCAATTTGAGATAGTGCATCTTTAATTCGCTTATCCATTTTTCTATCTAGCTGCTTAGCACTACCATGAAGAAGAATATCTTCATCAATATGTAATAATTTAGACTCAATAACTATACTTGTATCTCCTTCTGAAAGAAAGAACTCTGCCTTCTTTTGTTCCATTTCATCTTTAATAAGATTATGACATTCGTAGAAACAATTAACGTGTGATGTGTAAGTTAATTCTCTAATATAATTTTCAAATGTGCTCCCAAAATTTCTTTTAAAGGTTTCTGACCCCTCTTGTATACCATCTATCACTTCAAAAATTTTATATGATAATGCTTCATTTAAAACAAATTTTGAAGGGATAAAATAATAACCGTTCGTCAAATCTAATATTGGCATATGACTTATCAATCTTTTTGATTTAATTTTAGTTTTTGTTATTCCTAAGGCCTTTAGTTTTAACCTATATTCTTCAACTGTAATAGAAAAAATTGTAAAAAACTTCTTTAAATTTTCTTCTGTTATGCTGTTATCCCAACTATTTAAAAGTTCAAACATTTCTTTAAAAGAAAAAGGTACATAAATATCATGTTTCACATTATTAAGCATATAAAATATTGCTATTTGATTAGGAGACAATCCAAATACTTCTTTGACTTTATTTTCTATACTTCCATATAACTTTATCAATCTTCCTAGACTATTACTAATATGTGCATACATTTTAAATTGTTCATATGTCATTTTCAACATTGCTAAATGTAAAGAATAATCTAAATCTTTTGAAAAGTTATTTCCTTTGTCTACATCATTACTATTAATATATAGTTTGACAAAGTTGTAATAATCGTATATCGTTGGCAAATTATCTAAACTTACTTTTCTATTTTTATCATCTGATATACGAATTGATAAATCCAAAATCAATAAATACCAATTAGAATTTTGTAACATATTCAAATGCAACTTATCTTTCTCAAGTTTTTCTAATTCTTTTTCCGATTTATTTTCTAATATTTTAATAAAAAGAAGCCATTCAAAAGTCGTAAACTTTTTCATATGATTAATAAGTAATTTACTATTACTCATAAATACTCTCCTCTTCCACACATCAAAGTAAATTCACAGTATTTACATTTTTGCAAATCTTCACATTTTTCAGCCGCAAACTTTGTAGTCTGCTTTAGTTCCACTATGCGTTCTGCCAACAGTGTATTTCTCTCTTCTACTAGTGTAACTTCTTGTATATCACCATTTTCCAATATCTTTAAAAAAGCTAAGTTGATATTTTGATATTTTTCAGTGAGAAGTTGATGATACACAGACATTTGAAAGTCTGTTATTTTATCAGGATTGATACGCTTAGGCTCTTTTTCAACATTACCACTTTTATAGTCTAACAGCAGTGTATTTGTGACATTCTGATCTATACGGTCTATACGTCCTTTAAATCTCAGCCCGCCTATCTCACCTTGAAACTCTTTTTCTCTCTCTACAACTTTCCAACCTGCATTAAAATGTGCTATCTGTGTATCTATAAACCCCTTCAACTTCTCTTTCCATAAAAGCTTTTGATACTCTGCCTTTGCACCTTGATTTGGATGCAAGCGTTCAAGTAAAATAGCTAATGCTTTTTGCATCTCTTCTTTTGAAGTATAAAATGATTTTTCATTAAAAAGGTGTTCAAGTACTTTATGTAAAAACTCTCCTTCATTCATCTCGTCTTCATCTTTTGCTTTAATATTTTGAATATATTTGTAATAGTATCTACGTTTACACTCCAAATAAATTTTAAGCTTAGATGCTGACCATATAATGGTTTTAGCATCAAAATTTTCTACTATGGGTTCTAGCTCATCGATTAGTTGCGAGGGTTGGTTATAAAGCAGATTGAATTGTGCTTGCGTTTGTACTGCATCATTAAGTCCTAGTTCATAGAGAAATTTTGAAGGAAGTTTGTTATCACTGCTACTGTAAATAATACTACTCTCTTTAGCTTGTTCTAGTAAGCGTCTGTAATACTGCTTCTGTAAAGCTTCACGATCACTTTTAGTTGGAAGATTTGCAAAGGCTCGTACTGATGAATTCAGAAACTGGTCTTTACTAGATGTTGCAGGAACAATACCCTCATTAAAATCTACTATCACTACCCCTTCAAAGCTAACTCCTCTAGTCTCTAGTACACCCATAACAGTGATGAGCCCACCTCTAACATCATCTATAGTAATTTTAGAGAGTGCTTTAAGCCACAAGAAAAGCCACTCTTTTTGACTAAGTTCTTGCATTTCAAATATCTTCAAGAAGTGCAAATACTTCTCTTCTACTCTTTGGTTATACTTCTCTTTTTTCACTTTATTGACTAATGAGCAATCTAGCAAATTTAAACTCTCTATATTAGTAAAAAAAGTTTCTATATCTATTTTTTTAGAGGAGGAGTATTTTTCTATATTTTCAAGAGTAAAACCATAACGCTCTAGTACTCTTTTACTCTCATCTTCATAACTTTGCCAATAGCGGTAAAGTGCATCTAAAGATTTATAAATGTATCCTTTTGCATAATCATACCCCATAGCAAAGTTTAAATTATGATGTGTATCAAAGAGTGTAAAATGTTCTTTAAAACTCTCATCAGGTAAGATAAGTACTATCTGTTCAGGTTGAATTCCACTCTTTATCATCTCTTCAATTTTAACAAAAGCTAAAGATATTTGCTCCTCTCTCTCTTCTACAGAAAAAAGCTTACTATTAATTTTTTTATGATTTTTTTCGCAATGAAGAACTTTTCTCTTACTCATTGAAAAACTTACATGACTATGATTGACTAAATTTATATCTAAGTCTTTAAAACGCTCTTGCATTTTTATGTTAAGGTTACTTGTTGTGTAGTGCAGTGTGAGTTCTATTTTTTGTGCTATTTTTTCTAAAAGTTCTAATTCAAAATATGATAAATATCCTTCTATATGTATCTCAATATGCTCGTAACTCTCTATAAAATCATCATTTATTTTGTAAGATGTAGGTATAAATGATTTATCTATAAAGCCTTTTGATTCAAGAATAGATTGGTAGTTTTTTAGAAGTTGCTCTAAAATATTAATATGTTCTTCAAACTCTGCATAAGCATCTGCTTCTGATAAATTAGAAAAAGTTACTTTTTCTTGTGCTAACTCTTCAAAAAATTTAAATAGAGCATCACTTTTAGTAAAAAAACGAATTAATGAACGATCAACCTTTAGGGTATCAAAAGCAGAAAATTTTGAAGCTTCTTGCAGAAGTAAAATACGTTGATAAGGGTCTATTTGTACTCTGTTTTCTATGAGTATTGCACGGTGTTCAAACTCATCCATTCTCATAAGTGCAGGCAAAAAAGTATCAACTTCTTTACTCTTTTTTATTACAGTTCTAATGGCTCTTGAAGTTGGGTAAATGTGGAGTTGATTCATGAGAGAAGTATAACATAATATAGGAAGTGGAGACTTTAGTCTCACAGGAAGTTAAAACTATAACTTCCTATGAGACTAAATTGTGAGGTGGGACTAAAGTCTCCACTTCCGAAGCAAACAAACCCATAGAGGATTTGTTTTATGGTTTCAAATATGCAGGTGTTTCAGAGTAACCTATGGTTTCTCCTACTTTTGCTCTTAACTGTAGTGTATATCTACCTGGTTTACTGATATTGATATCAGTGATTTGAAATTTACCATCAACGAATGGGATATTTTCAACCAATTGATCCTCTTTTATACTATGTGGCTGAGTCAATAAAAAGGTTACATTTGCGTCTTTTATGGCAGTACCGTCTTTTGCTTCAATAGTGTAGTTGAATACGTTCAGACCCTGCG
>JAYEHY010000035.1:0-19249 GCA_034659695.1 Campylobacterota bacterium
GACCTACGATTTTTTCGCCAACGGGTGTGCGTTCATGTACTCCTGCATTTTTTTAACTGAACCTAGTTTGGTGTAAACTTGTGTGCTTGCCATGGTTGCGTGACCTAAGAGTTCGCTAATATCTGATATTCTTGCTCCATTATTTAGCAAATGTGTGGCAAATGAGTGTCGTAATTGGTGTGGAGTTACTTTAAATCCTGCATTTTTAAAAGGCTTTGTTAGCATGTAACGAAGTTGAGCACTGTTCATAGGTGCATCTCCTTTTTCAAAAAGATATTTTTTGGGGTGGTACTGTTTTTTGTATAGTTCTATGGTTTTCTTAAGTACACCTAACAGAGGAAGTTCACGCATTTTGGAACCTTTACCATGTATCTGTATCCAAGATTCCTTGATATCATCTAGCTCTAATCTGCTTAATTCTGAAATCCGAAGTCCTAAACCATAAAGCATACTAATAAGCAGCTTCTCCTGTAAATTTACCTCTTTAAGTACAGATGTAATATATTGTTGTTCTATGGGTTTAGGAAGGCTTTGAGGTACTTTAATGGCTTCATCTGATATGAGTTTTGTATTTAAATTGCATTGACCCTCCAAGTACTTAACAAAAGAGCGTACAGCAGAGAGTTTTTTAACGATAGTTTTTTTATGATTTTTGACAATTCTAAAACGAAAAGGAGTGATATCCAGGACTGTTAACCCACCCTCTTCATAAAAATGGCTCACTTCCATCATTTGACGCAGAGCAATTTCATAAGTCTCTACAGAAAGTTTAGAATAACCACGTACATCAAGGAGGTAATTTAAGAATTCATCTATATATTTTTCTAACTCCTCACTCCTCACTCCTCACTCCTCATTACAAGATCGTATGTTCTAACATTTTATGTGAGAGATACTCTCTTGCAACATCTAGTTCCATCTCCTCAAGGGAAATACTCTGTATATAAAAATCAACTTTTGTAAAAGGTTTAGGAATGACGAACTTGTCCCAACTTTTGAACTGCCAAAAACTTTCAGCCGTAAAGTTCATCACAAAAATAGGGAGTTTACTTTTAAGAGCTATGCCTATGGCTCCATCACTCATATGATGCCTCGGTCCCTTTGGTCCATCTGGTGTAATAAGTACCTCTTCACCTTTCTTGATACTTTTAAATGCTTGAAGCAGTACTTGATGTGCTCCTTTTCTACTGGAACCTCTTAGGGGTCGTATGCCTAGTAAATTCAGTGTATCTGCCATAAGAGAGCCATCAAAATGCTGAGAGATGATTGCTGATGCTTTGTGTTTTTTGTGAATATGCCTATAAGCTTGCGGACTCATAAAGAGTTCTCCATGCCAACATACACAAACATGCTGTTCTTCACCTATGGGTGTAATAAAATGAAATTTTTTAGAAGTAGTCAACCAAATGACACGCATCAACAGATAAGCAAGAGGAGGAATAAGTACTCCCCCTATCTTGCGTAATATTTTTTTCATGCTTATATAAGTACACCGTCGAGTGCACCCCTAGAGGTTTTTATGATCTTCACATCAACGATCTGTCCCAAAAGCTCTTCACTTCCTTCTACAAAGAGAAGCTTACCATCATCAGTCCGTCCAGATACCCTTCCATTTGATTTAAGTTCATCAAAATATACAGAGTGTATTTTGTTTAATTGAGCATTCATAATTTCATCTAAAATCTCTGTATGTCTTGTTTGTAATTTTGTTAATCTTGCTCCTGAGAGTGTATTGTCTATTTGGTCATTAAACTCTGCTGCTTCTGTGTGTGGTCTAGGAGAGTATTTAAAAGAGAAGAGTTGTTCAAAGCGTACTTGATTGAGGATATCCATGGTATCTTGAAAATCTTCATCACTCTCTCCGGGAAAACCTACAATAATATCGGTAGATATTGTTGCTTCTGGGCAGAGTGAACGAATTTTATTGCACCTGTTTATGAAGTTCTCTTTTGTGTAGCCACGTTTCATCTCTTTGAGTAGTTTTGTTGAACCACTTTGCAAAGGTACATGTATCTGTTTGCAAATTTTAGGATTAGAGGCAAACTCTTCTATAAATGCATCATCCATATGAAGTGGGTGTGGAGAGGTAAATCTGATACGCTCTAAGCCTTTGATGAGGGAGACTTTTTGTAAAAGCTGGGTAAAGTTACATGCCTCTTCATTTGTACCAAAACGTCTTCCATAATTGTTTACATTTTGACCTAAAAGCATTACCTCTTTGGCACCACTTTTTACGGCTTTTGTTATCTCTTGTAGAAGAAGATCAGAGGGGATAGATATCTCATCTCCGCGTGTTGCGGGAACGATACAAAATGTACATGATTTGTCACAGCCAATGGAGATATTGACCATGGCTTTAAAAGGGTTTGTTCTGTATTCTCCAAAATTATAAGTACTCTCATCAAAGTCAGTATCTACCTCTACAGCATGCTTTTTTTCAAGTACTTGAGTAATTTTAGATACATTCCTCGCACCCAATACAAAATCCACAGTGGGAGCTCTTTTGATAATATCTTTACCTAAATGGCTGGCGGTACAACCCGTAACACCTATTTTGGCACTTGATTTTTTAAATTTATTAAAAACACCAATTTCAGAAAATAGTTTAGCAACAGGTTTTTCTCTAACTGAGCAAGTATTGATGATAATAAGATCTGCTTGTGAGAGTTCAGTAGTAAGTTCGTAGGGTTCTTTTTGGTTAAGCTCTGCAATCATATGTTCGCTATCACGAACATTCATTGCACAACCAAGTGTTTCTATAAATAATTTTTTATGATTTGACATGTATAAAGCTTTTACGTGATGATATGTACTTCATAAATATATTCATTCTCATCAAGTCCATATTTAACTTCACGCATATAAACGCTAAAGCCCTTTTCTTCAAAATGCTCTATCAGCTCTTTTAACTCTTTATGAGAGTTGTCTTTATCAAAATAGAATATAGATTTATTTGCCAGTTCATCTTCTAATTTTTTTAGGTCAATGGTTTTAGGTTTTGCTTTAAGTGTTGTTCTAGCAAGTTTTAATTTCATCTTATATTACCCCTTAATTTTCTGTGTATTATTGATATTTATTATACTTCATTTTCAGTAAAGGTTTGATTAGATATAATTGCATTCTTCAAAAACACCTCCTCCTCGATGTCCTTAACACTGTTATGTTACCTCTTGTAGCGGTTATATTGAAATTATTATCACTAGGAAAATTTATGGAAAAAATATTAGATATTATAGAAGCTATTGCTCATGAAAAAAATATTTCACAAGAGCATGCAATGGATGCATTTAAAGAGTCATTAATTAAAACCGCTAGAAAACTGACAACATTTACTAGTGCATTTGAGATTGTAATAGATAATGATACAAGAACGTATTCCATTTTTAAAGTGATTACTGTGGTTGCTGATGATGATGAGCAACGCTTTGTTGAAGTGGGGAAAGAGGGCTTTAAAGAGAAGATAGAATCCGATGCGTTTATGCCACTTTCTGAAGCTAAAGAGTTTGATGACTCTATAGAATTAGGTGATCAACTAAAAGAGGAGTTTATTCTTGAGGAGCATGGTCGTACAGCTTCGGCAAACCTTTTTAGAGAGTTAGAGTACCATATTCAAAGACGTATTGAACAAGATCTGTTTGAGAAATACAGAGAAAAAGTAGGCACGGTGATGCTTGGAACAGTAAATCGTATTGATGCGGATGACAATACGCATGTAGAGATAGGTGAGCTTAAGGGTATTATGACATTAAGAAACCGTATTAAGGGTGAAGAGTATAAACGTGGTGATAGTATTAGAGCATTATTACGTTATGTAAGTGTTGATCCTGAGTATGGACTTTTTCTTGAACTTACACGTACCTCACCTAAGTTTTTGGAAGCACTTATGTCAAGTGAAGTTCCAGAGATAGATGATGGAGTAGTGGAGATAACAGGTGCAGCAAGAATTCCTGGTGAAAGAGCAAAAATTGCACTTAAAACTGAGCAGATGAATATTGATCCTATTGGGGCAGCTGTTGGAGTAAAAGGTGTGCGTATTAATGCAGTAAGTCAAGAGCTTAATGGTGAAAACATTGACTGTATTGAATTTTCTCCTATTCCTGAAGTATTTATTACTCGTGCATTAAGCCCTGCAATTACACAAAGTATTAAAGTAGTTGCAGACGATAAAAAAGCTATTGTTAACATTACAGGAGACCAAAAAGCAAAAGCGATTGGTAAATCAGGGATAAACATTCGTTTAGCTTCGATGCTTACAGGATATACAATAGAACTTAATGAAGTTGAAGGTGTAACGCAGAGACAAGTAGATAGCTCTTCTGATAATAATGAAACAGCTAAGACTACAGATACAACAGCATTGGCTGATTTATTTAAGTAAAAAATTATGTAGGGGCAGACCTATGTGTCTGCCCGTGGTTGGCAATAATGTTTGTATTGCAAGGTATATCAAGGGGCAACAGATAGGTCTGCCCCCTACAAAAAAATGTTTACGAAAGTATCATTTCAGAAAAACTACCAGCATCAAGTGATGCAGACCCAACTAAAACACCATCTACACCAGCGATAGTTGTAATCTCTTTAATATTAGCAGGTTTTGCAGATCCACCATAAAGTAGAGGTTTGTTGTTAATCGCTTTTTTTAAGGCTCTATGTGTTGTAGATATCTCTTCAACAGTAGCTGAGCGTCCTGTACCTATAGCCCAAATAGGTTCATAGGCAATAATGAGATTGGAATAAGTGATATCTATACCTTCAAATTGTGCAAGTAAGTACTTCATAACTGCTTCAAAACCTTTTTCACGAATATGAAGAGGCTCACCTATACAGTATATGATTTCAAACTCATGCTCCTGGAAGAAAGAAAATTTCCCTGCTACTTGTTCCTGCGACTCTCTCATGTGCTCACGTCTCTCACTATGACCAATGAGAATAGTTTTAATCTCAAATTCATCAAGTTGCTCTAAGCCTATCTCTCCTGTGTATGCACCATTTGCACTAGGGTAGGCATTTTGAGTACCTAGTTTAAAGTTACCTTCATAACTGTCTAACGCAGTAGATGGAGGAAAAATATAGACCTTATCATCTTCACGTTTTGCAACGAGCTTTTTAGTTAACTCTTTGATGTAAAGTTCTGTACTTTTACGAGTATGGTTTGTTTTAAAGTTAGCGGCATATATCATACTATAACTCTAATGCTTCAAGACCAGGAAGTACAATACCTTCTATGAGTTTTAAACTTGCCCCACCACCTGTACTTACAAAAGTCATCTCGTCTACATCACCTGCACGCTGTGCAACATCTGCTGTATCTCCACCACCTACAATGGTAGTTGCATGTGTCTCAGCAATATGATGAGACATCATGGTGCTACCCTTAGAAAATTTATCCATCTCATATACACCCATTGGCCCATTCCAGATAATTGTTTGTGCATCATTGAGTACTTCACGGAAAAGTCTTGAACTTGCAGGTCCTGTGTCTAGTCCCATCCAATCTTTTGGTATCTCTTGGGATGGAAGGTATTTGACTGCGGTATTTTCAGAGAACTCTGGGGCTACAACAAAGTCTACAGGAAGGTAAAACTTTACACCTAGGGTATGTGCTTTTTTCATAATCTCTTTTGCTTCTTCAAGAAGATCATCTTCTACGAGTGAATTACCAATCTCATAGCCTTGTGCCTTTAAGAAAGTAAATGCCATACCTCCACCAATAATGACTTTATCTACCTTATCAAGAAGACGTGTAAGTGCTTGTAGCTTTCCAGAGACCTTAGAGCCACCTACAACAGCGACAAAAGGTCTTACAGGGTCTTCTAAGACTTTACCAAAGAAGTTTACCTCCTTACTCATCAGGAAACCTGCTGCTTTGTGTTCTGTATCAAAGTGTTGAGCAATAGCATAAATAGAAGCGTGCTTTCTATGACAAGCACCAAATGCATCATTGACATATATATCAGCAAAAGAAGCCAGTGCTTTTGCAAATGCATCATCATTCGCTGTCTCTCCCGCTTCATAACGAAGATTTTCAAGAAGTAATATATCTCCTGCTTGCATCTGTGCAGCTTTCTCTTTTGCATCAGCTCCAACAACATCATTTGCCATGAAGAGTTCATTTTTTATTTTTAGAAGCGTATGTAGTCTCTTTGCAACAGGCATAAGAGAGTATTTCTCTTCATACTGTCCTGGTTCTGGTCTCTCATAGTGAGAAGCTAAAATGATTTTACAATCTCTGTCTATACAGTAACGAATAGTCTGTAGCGTTGAACGAATACGTCTGTCATCTGTAATATTTCCAAACTCATCTTTAGGGACATTAAAGTCACATCTTATAAATACTCTTTTACCATCAATATCAAGATCTTTTAATGTTTTCATCTGCTTTACCCCTTTGTACTTACTAATATAGCCATATCAACTAAACGACAAGAGTAACCCCACTCATTGTCATACCATGAGAGTACTTTTACCATGTTCCCACCAATAACTTGAATGGTATCCATAGCAACTACAGTACTCTGCTCTTCACCTACGAAATCTTGTGAAACTCTATACGCTTCATCTACACCTAAAATACCTTTATGTGAACCTTCACTAGCAGTTTTAAATGCGGCTTTTACCTCTTCTATGGTTGCAGAATCTTTTAGAGTAACTGTTAAATCTACCATAGAAACATCTGGTGTAGGTACTCTGATTGCTTGACCATTTATCTTACCTTCAAGGTTTGGTAATACTTTAGCAATAGCCTTTGCAGCACCAGTGGTTGTTGGTACAAGGTTTACTGCACCAGAACGACCTTTTCTTGGATCTTTTTTATGTTTTCCATCTAAGATGGGTTGAGAAGATGTATAGCTGTGAATGGTTGTCATAAGACCACTCTCTATGCCAAAAGCATCATCAAGTACTTTTGCTACAGGAGCTAAACCGTTAGTGGTACAAGAGGCATTTGAGACAATGTTCTCTCCTGCATAATTCTCTTCATTTGCACCAATCACAAATGTAGCGGTATCATCTTTCGCAGGTGCTGAGAATACAATCTTTTTTACGCCGTTATCAATATAAGGCTGAACACTCTCTTTAGTTAAGAAAGCACCTGTACACTCTAAAACAACTTCTGCACCAAATTCAGCAAAATTTAATTTTGCAGGGTCACGCTCTGCAAGAATTTTTGCTTTATCTTTTCCGATACATAAGTAACCATCGTTTACTTGCACATCTTTGCGTGTTCCGTGTACTGAGTCGTATTTTACGTTGTACTCTAGCATCTCAGGTGTACCGCTTGCGTTTACTACTACAAGCTCAATATCATCTCTATCTGCTATGATACGTGCTACACATCTACCAATTCTACCCAATCCGTTGATCGCTACTTTTACAGCCATATTTGTACCTTATTATTATTATGCTAAAATTACGTAATTTTACACTAAATGAGGTTATTCTTTGGTTAAAGAAGTCAAGCAAGCGGTTGCAATGTTTGGTGGGAGTTTCGACCCTCCACACCTTGGACATCAGCATATTGTTAAAGAGGTACTAAAAAGTTTAGTTATCGATAAATTACTTATCGTTCCTGCTTATTTGAATCCTTTTAAAATATCTTCACTTGCTTCACCAATCCAACGTTTAGAATGGTGTCATACACTTTTTGACAATATAGACAATGTGATAGTAAGCGATTATGAGATAAATGAGGGTAGAAGTATAACTACTTTCCAAACTATTAAACATTTTAATATGATGTATAATGTAGAGTATCTTATTATTGGTTCAGATAATATATCAACATTAAGGAGCTGGCATCAGTTTGAGTGGCTTAATGCCCATATTGTATGGGTAATAGTTACAAGAAAAAACTATCTGGCTGATACAAGTGCTCTTAGAGCATGGAAAATTTTAAATGTAGATATAGAGATTAGCTCTACGCAAATAAGAGTAGGTGATACATTAGAATATATTGATAAAAAAATTGAACAATCAGTAAAAGAAATTATAAAAGGACAAACCTTAATGACAATAGAAGAAAACATAGAGCAAATTGTAAAGATATTAGACGATAAAAAAGCAGAAGAGATAGAGGTATTTAACCTTGACAATGCAGACTACATTGCAAAACGTGTGGTGATAGCGAATTCACTTAATGGTAAGCATACTATTGCACTGTTTGAGCATCTTAAGAAAGCATTAAAAGAGCGTGGTAATACTTTCCTTGCCTCAGATGTGAGTGATGATTGGGTCGTTGCAGATATGGGAGATATTTTAATTCATATTATGATACCAGAGTATAGACAACGATATTCAATAGAAACTTTTTTATCTGAACTTGTAGAGAGTCAGAAAAAAAGAGATAGTGATCCTGCATAGGTTAAATCAGAGGGAGCAATCCCTCTTAAATTCTATAATTTATCTACAACCTTAATACCAAGTATATCTAACCCTTGCTTGATAGTTTTTGCTGTTAAATTGGCTAAGAGTAAACGACTTATCTTTGTTGCTTCATCTACCCCCTCTTTTAAAATAGGGTTTTGTTCATAAAAACGCATAAACAGTGTGGCTAAATCATAAAGATATGTAGTAATTTGATTAGGTGAAGCATCTACTGCTGCACGGTTTAGTATGTCTTCAAAACGAAGTAACATGACACTTAAACGATGTTCAAGTGTATCGTTTATAATGATTTTACCTTCTAGTTCACCATCAAAGCGTCTAAAAATACTCTGAATTCTAGCATATGCATATTGTAGATAGAGTGAAGTGTTTCCTTCAAATGAGAGCATTTTATCCCAATTGAAAATGTAGTTTGATTCACGATTTATAGATAAATCAGCATACTTTACTGCACCAATACCTATAATTTTAGCTAAAGCATCTAGCTCCTTTTCATTGTAATCTTCTTTATTGTTAATCGTCTCTTTTGCCTTTACAACAGCCTCATCAAGTAAGTCAATGAGTTTAACTGTTCCTCCATCACGCGTTTTAAAAGGTTTCCCGCCTTTGTCCATCATGGTACCAAAAGCAATATGTTCAAGGTTTACATCTTGGCTTACAAAATTTGCCTCTTTAGCAACTTTAAAAACTTGTTTGAAGTGCCCAGCTTGTCTAGCATCTACCACATATGAGATACGCTTAGCTTCAAGCGTATTAGCTCTGTAGCGTAAAGCAGCTAAATCAGTTGTTGCATAAAGGTACCCGCCATCGCTTTTTTGTATGATGACAGGAGTTTCATCACCCTCTAGGAAAACACATTTTGCACCATTACTCTCCTGTAAATTTCCTTTTGTCTGTAGATTTTCTACAACTTTAGGTAATTCACTATTGTAAAAACTCTCTGCACGTACATCTTCACGTGTAAGTTTTACATCAAGTTTTTCATATACCTCTTCACAGTGACCCAATGAGATATTAATAAATCTCTGCCAAAGCTCTAAGCAGTGTGCATCCCCACTTTGGATTTTTACTACATACTCTCTTGCTTTATCTGCAAAAGTTTCATTTTCATCAAAATGTTTTTTTGCATCTTTATAAAACTGTTCTAAGTCTTTTAAGCTTACAGAGCCATCTTCATTTTTCTCTTCAAGGTAAGCAATAAGCATTCCAAACTGTGTACCCCAGTCACCAATGTGATTTTGACGAATCACTTCATCTCCTAAAAAGGTAAGGAGGTTTGCAAGTGTGTCACCGATGATAGTTGAACGTAAGTGTCCTACATGCATCTGTTTTGCCATATTGGGACCAGAGTAGTCTACTACTACATTAATAGGTATTTCTCTTGTCCCTATATTTAATCTTATATCATTGGTAGCTTCAGTACATTGTGACGCTAGCCAGAGAGGGTTCAGCCAAAGGTTTATAAATCCAGGTCCTGCTATTTCACCTTTAAGCAAAGCCCCTGTAAAATCTAAATGATTTAAAATTTCAGTGGCAATCTCTCTAGGGTTTTTAGCAAGTTTTTTTGCAAGTGCCATAGCACCATTAAACTGGTAGTCTCCAAATTCTGGTTTCGTAGCTTCGCTTACACTCATAGGCTCATGTGAAATGCCAGCCTTTGTAAATGCATCTTGTATAACTTGATTAATATGTGATTTTAATTTCATAGGTTTTCCGTAATAATTTTTTGATTGAGATGGGGAGAAGTTTTTTAGCGTAATAAGTATAAAACACTCTTATTGAGACAGCAAGAGTGTAGGTGAAGAGATTAAGCGTTTTCGCTTTTTTTCTCTTCAGTGGTTTTAGTTGCAGGTTCATCTTTTTTAGCAATCTCTTTAGGCTCTTCATCTTCTTTAATCGCTTGCTTAAAGTCTTTAATACCTTTTCCCATACCTTTTGCAAGATCTGGTATTTTCTTTGCTCCAAAAAGAAGCACAACAATTGCTAAAACGATTAGTAGTTCTGGCATACTTGGCATACCCATGGTTCATCCTTTATTTACATCTAAAATGATGTAATATTTAAAATTTGAATAATTATACTTAAAAATGTTTAACCCAAGCTAATACTAAATCCAAATAAAATTACACACCGTAAACTATTTATAGTATATAATTTTACTTGTATTTGGTATCATCCAACCATTGAGTAATAAATTGTGACTCATCTTCTTCACTCTGTTTCAATCTAGCAGCTTTAGCAACAATAGCAAACTCTTTAGCTGCTTCATCTACAGTATCGTTAATAATAGTAAAGTCATATTCTCCTACTGCACAGATCTCTATTTTGGCATTTTCTATACGTTGCTTAATGATACTCTCTTGATCAGTACATCTTGCACGAAGACGCTTTTCTAGTTCATTTAGGGTAGGAGGTGTAATAAATGCAGAAGTAGTAATGTTATTCATTTTTGCTCTAACCAAGCGATGACCTTGTATGTCGATGTCAAAAATAACCAGTTTTCCTGCATCAAGTGCTTCTCTCACAGGTTTAAGTGATGTGCCATAGTAGTTGCCATGTACTTGTGCATATTCAAGAAAATTGCCTGCTTTAATGTCCTCTTCAAAGCTCTCTTTGCTTACAAAAAAGTAGTCTTTTGCATCTTCTTCTCCTGCTCTTGGATTACGTGTCGTTGTAGAGATAGAAAAGTAGTATTCGCCTATCTCTTTGGAAGCAGCATGAATAATAGTACTTTTTCCTGCACCGCTTGGACCAGATAGAACTAAAATAGCACCTTTTTGTAATTTTTCCATCTATTTGTCCTTAAATTTTATTTTGATAGTGATATCTGCATGTTTGAGAAGTTTTTTTATCTTTTTAGTTTTCATTTTACTAACAGCTAATAAGAGTTTTTCTTCAAAAGTTAATTGACGCTTTTTTCTTTTTTTCTTTTTTTCTTTTTTCTCTAAAGATTTTATATACTCATCTTCATGGACTATCTCTAACCCATCTGCAATGAGTTGCTCTGTGATAACTTCTCTCTTTTTTTCTTCATAGTTTTTACTGCTTACCGTGGCTATTTCACTTTCATTTGTCTGAAGAAGTGCTTTAATTTGCTCTATTTCATCAGTATCTAGTACAGAGATAAGTTTTTTATTATCCTTATCCGTTGCAAGTGGAAAAATAGAAGGAGACTCATCTAAGTCAAAAGAGTGTGACGCTTCTTCTACTTTTATATTTTTTAAAATCGTTGTAATTTGAGTAGGAAGAAAAGGTTTTTTTAATACAATATGAAAAAGGTTTTTCTCATCATTAAATGTTTTACCATTAGATAAAAAAACAGTTTGACCTATAAACAGTCTACTTAGATTTACCAATATTTCATCTGTATAGGATGCCTCATCAATAAATACAATCTCGTAACTATCTCGTAAAATGGCATTGATACTATCAACCTCTTCAAGATTCATGGACATTTCACGCACACTTAGGGAGATGAGTTGAGAAACAATAGGATTGTTGTTGATAAGTAAAATATGCATAGAAGGGTGCTCCAAAAAATATTCTAATATTCTAATATAATTATGATTAGGATTTGGTTTAGATGTTGCATTTAGTATTGATGTATCGATTGTTCGTTATGATGAGGTAGAATGCATTGAGAATGTTACGCTATAATATTTCTCAATGATACCTTAAAGGCTAGCTTATGAGACTTTCAAATGAACAACTTCTACAATTTAACCAAGATGGTTTTTTAATTTTGAGAAATTTTGCCAATAAAGAAAAGTGTAATGCTATTTTAGATGTAGCAAAAGTGCATTTGAAACATAAGATAGAACCTATAGAGACAGAAGCAGGGTATGATAGTAAATCTAAAGAGTATCGTACAGATGTAGCAGACTATTCTAAAAAAGAAGCAGGTATTACTGTTAGACGTCTGCGTCAAGTATATAGTAGAGATATTCTTTTTAAAGAGTGGATGGAAGATGAGAAGATACGTCCCATGCTTCAACAAGTTTTAGGTGACCAAGTGGTAATTACGACTTCTCATCATAACTCTATTATGACAAAAATGCCTCATAAGAGTATGCAAACAAGGTGGCACCAAGACAGACGCTATTGGCATTACTCCAATAACAACCTAGTCAGCGTGTGGTTAGCACTAGATGATGAAAATAGCGCTAATGGAGTACTTGAGTTTATACCAGGGAGTCACCGCCTGCTGTTTGAGTCTAAGCAATTTGATGAAAAAGAGTATTTTAAAGAGGATTTGGAAAAGAATATTTCATTAATAGAAAAAAAAGTATCAACCACTTTGAAAAGAGGTGATATAGTGCTTTTTCACTCACTATTGTTGCATCGTGCCAATAAAAACAGTACAGACAAAGTTAAAATATCATTTGTATATACCGTAAAGGGGTTTACTACACAAGTAGAAGAAGGTACACGCTCTGCTCAATATCCTGAAGTGGTACTTGATATAATATAAGGGAATCCCATAAGAGCATTTAGATAAATAGGAGTAAATATCTCTTATTTACACAATTTGTTGCAAATAATAAAAAATATAACTTTTCACAATCTTGAATTAACGAAATTACTGTATAATTTTTAAATATAAATTTAAAGGAATAAACATGGCAAAATATGTAGAATTAACAAATGACAATTTTGAAGCAACAGTAGCAGAAGGCGTAACAATGGTAGATTTTTGGGCTCCATGGTGTGGACCTTGTAGAATGATTGCTCCAGTAGTTGAAGAGCTTGCTGAAGATTTTGATGGAAAAGCAACAATTGCTAAAGTAAATACAGATGAGGAGCAAGACTTAGCTGTTAAATATGGTATTAGATCAATTCCAGCGATTCTTTTCTTCAAAAATGGTGAAGTAGTAGATCAAATGGTTGGTGCAGCTTCTAAAGATGCATTTGCTGAAAAAATTAATGCACAACTGTAAGTTGTAAATTGGAGAGAGTTTTTTCTCTCCACTTCCTAGTAAAACCCTCTTCAAAATTATTAACCAAGTATTTAAAGTGTATAATTATTTAGTTAAAAATTTTAACTTTTTTAAGGATTTGAAATGTTAGATTGTGCGATTATAGGTGGGGGTCCAGCAGGACTTGCTGCAGGACTATATACTACGCGTGGCGGGCTTAAAAATGTAACGATGTTTGAGATGGGTATGCCTGGTGGACAGATTACACAGAGTTCTGAGATAGAAAACTACCCAGGATTTTTTGAACACGGTAAAACAGGTATGGATTTTATGGATACATGGCAAGAGCAGTGTTTTCATTTTGGACTTAAACATGAGATGAAAAAAGTAGAGCGTGTTGCAAAAACAGGTGAACACTTTACTGTTACCTTTGAAAATGGTGAAAGTGTAGAAGCCAATACAGTGATTGTCTGTACAGGAAGTACACCTAAAAGAACTGGTATTAAGGGTGAAGCTGAACTCTTTGGTAAGGGTGTTAGTACTTGTGCTACTTGTGATGGTTTTTTCTATAAAGGTAAAAGTGTAGCCGTTCTTGGCGGTGGAGACACGGCACTTGAAGAAGCACACTATCTCTCTAACATCTGTGCAGAGGTAAATTTGATTCATAGAAGAGATGAGTTTAGAGCTTCTCCTTCAACAGTAGATAGAGTAAGAAGAACAAAAAACATCAAGATACTTACAAATACAATTGTTGAAGAGATTGAGGGTGATATGATGGGTGTAACAGGTGTAAAGCTTAGAAATGTAAAGACAGAGGAGCGTTCAAATCTTGAAGTTCCTGGTATTTTTATTTTTGCTGGACACGATGTGAACAATTCAGTATTAAAAGATGAAAATGATACGTTTATCTGTAAGATGAATGACTGGGGGCAAGTGATTGTTGACTTAAGCATGAATACATCTGTAGCAGGTCTGTTTGCAGCAGGTGATATGCGTATAGAAGCACCTAAACAGGTGGTAGTCGCAGCAGGTGATGGTGCAACAGCAGCACTTCAAGTAATTTCATATATTCAAGAACAAGCATAAGGAAGCAAAAATGGCAAAAGTTGGTATTGTAGGTAGCACAGGTAGAATGGGTGAACATCTTATAAAAAATGTATTAGAAAATGAACACTTAACACTGAGTGCTTTACATGTTTTTGATGAGTTAAAAATAGATGTTCCTTCGGATGTTTTGATTACTAACAGTATGAAAGCACTGCTTGAAGTGTGTGATGTAGTTATAGACTTCTCCGCTCCTGTAGCCACGCAAGAG
Organism: Campylobacterota bacterium; assembly: GCA_034659695.1. Lineage (GTDB taxonomy): Bacteria > Campylobacterota > Campylobacteria > Campylobacterales > Sulfurovaceae > Sulfurovum. The sequence continues at coordinate 14,614 of JAYEHY010000035.1, forward strand.
CTTTGTGAAGAGGCATTGAAAAATCCTACAGCATTGGTTATAGCAACTACAGGGTTTACAGCACATCAGCAAAATCTTTTAACAGAAGCATCTAAAGAGATGCCAGTACTTTATGCTTCAAATATGTCAGCAGGTATTGCACTCTTAAAACAATTAGTAGAAAAAGTTGCAGCTACACTTACAGACTTTGATATTGAAATTGTAGAACAACATCATAAACATAAAGTAGATGCACCAAGTGGTACAGCGTTAACCTTAGGTGAGTTTGCGGCTAAAGGTCGTGGTTTAGATTTAGATGCAGTACGCGTAAGTGGAAGAGATGGACAGATAGGGGCAAGAACAAAAGATGAGATAGCGGTTATGGCACTTCGTGGTGGTGACATTGTAGGTCGTCATACTGTAGGTTTTTACAATGATGGTGAGTATTTAGAACTTAACCATACTGCTACAAGTAGAGAAACCTTTTCAAAGGGTGCTATTCGTGCTGCAGCATGGATTGTAAGTCAAGAGAGTGGTCTCTACTCTATTAATGATTGTTTAGGAATTTAATATGTGTGCAATAGTTGGTGTATTTGGTGCAAAAAAAGCTTCTACCGTAGCGTATTATTCACTGTTTTCTATGCAACATCGTGGACAAGAAGCGACAGGTATCTCAGTATCAAATGGTGAGCGTATCTCTATCTATAAAAAACGCGGTATGGTTGCAGATGTTTTTTCTCAATCTACACTTAATGGCTTAGAAGGTGGGTGTGCTGTAGGACATAACCGCTACTCAACAGCAGGAAATGAATCGGCAGGAGATGCTCAACCTGTCTTTGCTAAGTATAAATTAGGTGAAATATCAGTGGTTCATAATGGTAACCTTATCAATAAGTATGAAGTGAGAAATGAACTTATTGATAAGGGGGCTATTTTTCAAACTGATATGGATACAGAAAATATTATCCATCTTATTGCAAAATCACAACAAGACTCTTTGGTTGACCGTATTAAAGATATGCTAACAAAGATAGAGGGTGCATACTGCTTAGCAATTCAAAGTCGTAAAAAGATGTTTGTTATTCGTGACCGTTTTGGCATACGTCCTCTTAGCCTTGGTAAACTTAAAGATGGCGGGTATATTGTCTCCTCTGAGACTTGTGCTTTTGACCTTGTAGGTGCAGAGTATGTACGTGATGTGAAACCAGGAGAGATGCTTACTTTTGAGGAGGGAAAAGAGCCAAAGTCAGAGATGGTCTTTACAAACATAGACTTCCACCCTTGTGCATTTGAGTATATCTATTTTGCTAGACCAGATTCTATTATAGATGGAAAAAATGTTTATCAAACACGTTTAGATATGGGTAGAAGATTAGCGGAAGAGACGCCTGCAGAAGTTGATTTGGTACTGCCTGTTCCAGACTCTGGTGTTGCGGCAGCTCGTGGTTATGCTGAGGGATTAGGTGTACCTTTTGAGATGGGTATCGTACGTAATCACTATGTAGGACGCACTTTTATTGAACCTACACGAGAGATACGTGACTTGAAAGTAAAACTTAAACTTTCCCCTGTGAAACATTTAATAGAAGGTAAAAGAGTAGCAATTATAGATGACTCCTTAGTTCGTGGTACAACCTCTAGGCAGATAGTACGTATGTTACTTGATGCTGGTGCAAAAGAGGTACATATGCGTATTGCATCTCCTGAGATAAAGTACCCTTGTCGTTATGGGATAGATACTCCTACAACAGAGGAGTTGATTTCTTCAACGCTTAACGTAGATGATATTGCTCAAAAAATAGGTGCTACATCACTTGGTTTTCTCTCTATAGAAGGACTTAAAGAGTCACTTGGAGTAGAAAATAATTACTCTTTAGTAAGTTTTGATGGTAATTACTTTGCTGGTGGTAATGCAGAAAGTCCTGGCTGTTCAGATTGTTAATCAGTTCTTCTCTTAGGTTTGATTTTATCGAACATTAAAATCGTCTACCTAAGGAGTTTGATGAAATCTTAGAGTAGGTTTACTTTTTCCTACTCTCTTTTTCTGCAATCCCACTCATTCCAAATCTTCTTCCTAGTTCCTGTTTTACTCTGTCAGGAGATATGTCACGGTAGCCTAATCCTACTAATGTATGGTAGAGTAGATCAGCACTTTCATAAATGACTTGTTCATCACTCTCTTCGTTTATAGCAACAGAAACCTCATCGGCTTCTTCGCGGATTTTACTTAGCATAAGATCCTTATCATTTAAGAGTTTTTTTGTCCATGATTTTGCATCGCTTGTACTGTTCTTACGCTCTAAAATAGTATGATAAAGCGTATCTACTACACCATAAATAGCATCTGTATCTACCTCTTGGTCTAAGATAACTTTATCTTGCATAACAGAGGTAAAAAAGCAACTCTTTCTTCCTGTATGACACGCTACACCGTTTTGCTTTATTTTAAGTATAACAGTATCTGCATCACAGTCAAGAAGTACATCTTTTACCTCTTGAGTATGGTTTGAACTTTCGCCCTTTTTCCATATGCGCTGTTTGCTTCGGCTAAAATAGTGAGCATAACCAGTAGAGAGAGTAAGGTCGTAGGCTTCTTCATTCATGTAGGCTAACATGAGTACTTCATTGTTTTGATAATCTTGAGCTATAGCAGGGATGAGGGGGTTTTTGTTCCAGTCTATCTTCATGATATGTTTCTCCATTGTGTAGGGTGCGTTTTCTAACGCACTAAAGATTCAATATTGTTCAAAGGGTGCGTTAGCAAACGCACCCTACGGGGGTTACTGTTGACCCATCATGCGTTGTTGTTTACCTTTGGCATCTACCCAGATGTTAGGTACTGCTCCACCAGGTGTAAGGAAGATTTGAGCATCTTTGTTTACTTTAAGTGCTTCATTAAATTTCCCTTGAGTCTTTATCTGCTCTAGTTCAATAAGTGCAGGAGTTAATGACTGAGAGATAAGTGTATTGGCTTTTGCTTGTTCCTCAGCTTCAATACGAATTTTATCTGCCTCACCTTGTGCTTCAATACGATTTTTCTCAGCTACACCACGTGCAACTTCTGCTGCTTTTTGTGCTTGTTGTTTTGCTTTCTCTTTCTCTTGTTCTGCAATAGTAACATCTTGTTTTGCTGCTTGAACTTGTTCTATCTTCTCTTTAATCTTTGGAGGAAGAACAATATTTCTAAGTTCAACAGATGAGAGTACTACAGGACTGTTCTCAAGTGCTTCTACCTTTTCTCTTACTTTAGTTTGAATAGCAGATGCTATTTTATTTCTCATCTCTGGAAGTTGTTCAGCTGTATATTGACCTACAACATCACGCACCACTTCTCTTACTTTAGAGTTAATAATTTTCTCTTCCCAACTTGCACCCCATTTAGCAATAGTCGCTGGTGCAGATGCTGCTTTGAGACTGTACTGTACAGCAAGGTCTATATTGACTGTAAGACCTCTTTTATCTAGTACTGGAATGGCTTTATTTCTCTTGAGTCCACCCTCTAGTCCACGGTAGCGGTCACCTAACTCAGCAGACATATCATTAGAGTATGTGATGAGTCTTACACGGGTATTTACAGGAATGATTTTCTGTAGTACAGGAATAAAAATATGAAATCCAGGTTGAAGTGGTTCAGTTTCAAATTTACCAGTAGTCACTTTGATACCTACTTCACCTGAGTTGATAATAGTATAGGGTTTAAAGGTAAAAATTGCAAAGGCTATTGCTGCAACAACAATAAGCCATGTAGGTATACCTTTTCCCATGTTGTTTAAAGGGTTCTCAAAGTTGTTCCCTCCTCCTCCATTACCACTATTACCACCATTACCTGGTGTACTTTTATTCATTGTTGGTTTTTTCTTTTTAAAATAGTCATTCATGTCTGCTGGCATGTTTTTTCCTTTGTTGTTAGTGGGAGTCAGGTGATTCATGATTCATTGCTTTGCAACAAATCACAAATCACCAAACCCCTAGTTTCTTTCATGTAGGGTGCGTATCTACGCACCAAATATTAATTTATATAGGTTAAATGTTGAATATAGTCGGGGTTTTTACCTGCAACTACATCAAAGTAGGCCGTTTGTAACTTTTCTGTGATTGGACCTCTTGTTCCTGTCCCAACGATACGTGCATCCACTTCACGAATAGGTGTGACTTCAGCTGCTGTTCCTGTAAAGAAAGCTTCATCTGCAATGTAAACCTCTTCTCGTGTAATACGTTTTCTTTCTACAGTGATACCCATATCTTTTGCCAAGTCTATAATAGTTTTTTGTGTAATAGACTCTAATGTATTGTCGCTAGGAGGAGAGATAAGAATACCGTCTCTCACCATGAAAAAAGCAGCACCAGATGCTTCAGCGATATATCCGTGATCATCTCTAAGCAGTGCTTCATCATAACCAGCTTCAACGGCTTCAAATTTTGCCATTTGTGAGTTTAAATAGTTTGCAACCGCTTTGGCTTTACCCATACCTGAAGTATTAGGTGTTCTTGTAACAGAGGTAATTTTTACACGAACGCCTTTCTTAAGACCCTCTTCACCAAGATACGCACCCCATTCCCATGCAGAGATAGAAACGTGTACAGGGCAATCCTTATGGTATAAACCCATTACACCATAACCAAGATAGACTAGTGGTCTGATGTAAGCACCATCAAA
>JAYEHY010000036.1:0-18934 GCA_034659695.1 Campylobacterota bacterium
GTTCTCTTCTCTGCCAAATCCAAAGTGTTCACGAAGCTCTTTATAGCCTTGTTCTATATCCCATCTTCTCTTATAAATTTCTATGATTTCTTCATCGTTGATTTCCAAATCGGTAGAGATAATAGGGGTTTAGGGGTCAGGTGATAACAATAACCTAAGCAACTCTACGCTATACTCCAAACAAGGAGCAACCATGCCAAGACGACCACGCATTGAGATAGCAGGGTATTATCATATTATCAATAGAGGTGTAGAACAAAGAGTCATCTTCAAAGAAGCTTCTGATTATGAACAGTTTGAAGCGTTGATTTGCTTTTATATGCAAAGCTATGGTATTACACTCCATAACTACTGTCTAATGTCTAACCACTACCACCTACTCATAGAAACCTCTACAGATAACCTCTCAAAGTTTATGAGACAACTCAATATGAACTATGCCATATATTTTAATAAAAAGTATAAAAGAGTAGGACACCTATGGCAAGGACGGTTTAAATCTTGGTTTGTGACAGATGAAGCTTATCTCTATACTCTTATGCTATACATAGAACAAAATCCACTAAAAGCCAATATGGTAAAAAGACTAGAAGCGTACCCATACAGTTCGTACCACTACTTCTTTAAAAAAGAGATACCGCAGTGCCTACAACAAGCTTGGATAGCACAAAACCATAGAGGTGACCATGAAGCCATAGAAGCTATGCTCAATAGTGCCATAGATATTTCTGTATTGCAAGAATTAAAAAAAGCATCCTCTTTGATAGAAGCACCCAATGTAGATAAAAAGCCAGATATTGAAAAACTTACAAAAATGCTAACGGATACAAAAGATTTACAAGAACGAAACAGTAAAATAGTCAAAGCCTATGCACAAGGGTATTCTCAGCATATGATTGCTAAAGTGTTGGGTATATTACAACCTGCTGTGTTTGGGGTGATTAAGAGGAGTAGGGGGTGAGTTATCATTATCACCTGACACCTAAATTTCTCTTCAAAACTTGGAACGCTTTTCATAAAAGTCTTATACTCTTGTTCTGTACAAAAATCAAATATCGGTTCAACCATCGCTCTGTTGTACCAACTTCTATCAAAAAGTACCACTTCGCCTGCATGAGGAAATTATTCCACATAACGTTGAAAATACCACTGCGTTCTCTGAACATCAGAGGGTTTACCAAGAGCTACTATGCGGTAATGCTTCTCATTCATATAGCGCGTTATGCGTCGTATAGCACCCCCTTTTCCTGATGCATCTCGCCCCTCAAATAAGATAATCATCTTCTCTTGATTTTTTTCAAGATGTGCCTGAAGTTTTATAAGTTCAGCCTGATATGGTTTTAAGGTTTTTTCTTGTTTTATTTTTGAAAACTTGCGATATACATGCTCTTGAAACTGTGAGTCTTCCTTGAGTTCCTCTATAAACTGATTAAAGTCCATTTTTTTCCTTATTGAACATCTCTTTTAATTCTTCTTTTAAGAGTTGCCAAAACCCTTGAAGGTTTGCAAACCTATTGTTGATTACACTAAAATAATCTTCTAGGTTTTCAATAAGCTCATGTTGATCTTCATCTTCAACTTTTTTTAATTGTTCTTTTAGTTTTCCCAAAGAGTCTTCTAAATCATCTATCTGTTGCTCTAATAATGCTTTTCTTGTTAATTTACTCATTTAAATCTCCTTGTTATGTAAATGCTATCAGTAATGCAGGCAGAATAAAGAAAACTGACAATACATATACTGCAATATAAATCTTTCTTTTTTGTGCAAGTTGGGCTAATTTTTCAGCAGCGATGATTGGAATCTCTCTTAAGGGTTTAATTCCGTAAATCACAACTACTCCGATTAGATTATATAAAAAATGGATTAGGGCAATTTGAAGTGCAAAGATAGCAAGTGGTCCAGAAACAGCAGTTGCAGCCAAAATCGCTGTAATAGTTGTACCGATATTTGCCCCTAATGTAAATGGATATATCTCTCTTAGACTAAATACACCAGATCCAGCTAGAGGAATAATTAAACTTGTAGTTGTTGAAGATGATTGTACAAGTACAGTAATAGCAGTACCAGAAGCCATTCCTGAAACAGGACCACGACCCACAGTGCTATGTAAAATATCTTTTGCTCGACCTACCATTAGCACTTTTAAAATTTTCCCAATATAAGTGATAACGACAAAGATGAGTCCTATACCTACAACAATCATAGTGATACCTAGCCACATATCGTTTATACCGATTGATTCCATTGTATTTTGAAAAGTTTTGCTTACAGGTTGTACAATAGGTTTGATAAAGTTGAACCCTTTCATGCTTACAGAATCTCCACCTACAAGAAGGTTCGCAAGGTATGCACCCATTTTTTCTAAAAATCCAAACATAATCTCTAATGGCAAGAAGATAACAACACTTAAAAGATTGAAAAAATCATGAACAGTAGCTGCTGAAAAAGCTCTTTTAAACTCTTCACCTTGTTTTACATAACCCATACTTACAATAGTATTTGTAATAGTTGTACCGATATTTGCACCCATAATCATTGGAATAGCCATCTCTACAGGAAGTCCACCTGCAACCAAACCTACAATAATCGAGCTAACGGTACTTGATGATTGTATCAATGCTGTTGCAACAATTCCTATCACAAGTGCTGCTACAGGATTACTTGCAAATGCAAATAGCTCTTTGGCTTGATCTCCTGTTGCAATCTTGAATCCACTTCCTATCATACTCACTGCAACCAATAATCCATAAACGAGTAATGCAATCGAGATCCATTTTAACCAGTTTTGTGATGTTTGAGTATCACTTGTCATATTTTCTTTTAGTTCCACAATTATTCCTTCATTCATAATTATTGGAAGTATAGTATTAATATATTTCAGGCTGATTACTAAAAGTGCTGAGAAAATTGCTCTATTTTATCTTAAGAGTTACGCCCATGTGAGTGAATCTCCACTTTTAGAGTGTACAGCAACAAAGATATAACAAATTCGATGAGACCAATAATTTACCCTAGCGGGAAAATTATTGCTCACGACAGTCGATATAGGTCAATATTTCTAAATCTTAAATTTAAACAAACGCTTAAATAATTATGGTATGATAAAAGTATGAATTAAATATTACTCATATTAAGGAGTTTAGTTATGGTAAGAAAAACAGTAGCAATAAAAGATGATTTATTTCATAATTTAGAACTAAATCATATTATAAATCAATATCAATCTTTTTCAGAGTTAGTATCAAATGCTTTACAGCTTTTGATAGAAAAACAAAAAAAAGAACAATATAAATTAGCAATGATAGAAGCTTCAAAGGATGCATTATATATTCAAGATATGAAGAGTATTGAAAATGATTTTCAATACTCAGATTTTGAGAATATTAAATGAATCAATATGATGTATATTTAGCAGATTTAAATCCTACTATTGGTAGAGAACAGTTTGGTAAAAGACCCGTTTTAATTATTTCAAATAATTATGAAAATTTACTTGATGTAGTTACAGTCATTCCCATAACATCATTGAAAGATGGAAGAAAAATATATCCAAATGAATTGTTATTACAAGATGAACTTGAAAAACCATCAATTTTACTTTGTCAGCAAATTAGAACTATTTCAAAAAAAAGATTAATTAAAAAACTTACTTCTATTGATAATTATATTACTCAAAAGAAAATAGTAGATATACTTTGTATAAGATTTGAAGATGTGGGTTAACTACCTATAACAAATACTAGGAGAGGAGCAAGGTAAAACTAGGTAGAAAAGGTCTGGTGATGCTAATGCTATTATAATATAAACTACACTGAGATACTCCTCAATCTTCTTGAAATTTTGACAATGAATAACACAAAAGCATCTTAAGTATACTATGCTAGAATAGGTTTTTAAATCAAAAAGAGGAACACTATGATGAATATATCAGTACATTTTCGTCTGCTATTAATTGCCCTCTTTTTGTTGAGCTCTCAAATAACGACTATCCATAGTAAGCATCGCCATCTCAATACTGTAAGTGAGTGTCATGTCTGTCATACTGCTAAGCACTTAGGTGAAGGGCATTATCAACAGAGTGTAGTAGATTTTAGACAGAATATTCACATAGAGATAAGTCAAGTAGAGAGAAAACATATTACTCGCCAAACGTATAGTTGGAATAAACTTCCCCTCTACCGACTTAGTGATTTTGATAGATTAAAGGTTGTAAGTGTCCAACCCATCCCCATAGGATACTTCGCTACCGCACCACCCTCTTTTTCATAAACTACATACAACAACTATTATCAACTATCCGCAGGTTTGGCACTGCCAAATATCTAAGGAAGCTTAGGTCTCTCCTCGTTCATATACGCAAATGTATCTTTAAACAAAGAGGAAATGAGAAAAGTAAAACAAAATTCGTAGGGTATATTGAAATACACTACAGGTAAACAAAAAATAGAAAAAATTAAATTGGAGAAATAATTATGAAATTAAAAACTACAACAATGACACTACTTTTAGGGGCACTCTTGGTAGGGTGTGGCGGAAGCTCAGACACTAAAGAGACAGGAGATAATACAATCAATCTACCTGATGGTCTCACGATGATCTTTTTTGATAATGCCAGTTCACAGCAGTATCTCTATGATACTGATAGTGAAAAGTATGAAGATATGAATAGTGATACAACACAAAACTACAATATGATAGGTAAGCATGGGCTGCCTATTACATGGTTTCACCATACAGAAACGGGTGTTGATCAAAAAATCGTGATGCTCAATGATACATTTAATATCACTGAGGGCAACCTAACGTATGAAGGGTTTCACTATTTAGGGCATTTCCACGAGGAGAACAATGAAAAACACTTTGCAGCACATAGTGCTGATGAGTTTAATCCTGATAATAATGCCAGTGTTAAAAAATTGGGGGCACTTAAAGCCTTCAATAGTTACCTTTTAGAGCAAGAAAATGTCAAAACTGAAATTACAGCGGCACTGCCAAGTGATGAGAGTCTCTGTAACTTTTTTGTCTTTGAACATGAAGAGCATGAAGAGGGTGAAGAGGAAACTGTACCTCATATTGCTTTAAGTACGACGGGAATAGTTTATGTCTTTGGTGAGCAAAATGGTGAATTAACACAGCTTCAAAGCCCTTTTGCATTAGAGGGAGTGAGTAGTTGTGAGAGTAGTAAGAGTGCTATTGTCAAAGTAAGTGATCACGGTGTATTAATCTTTAGTGCAGAGTCTCAAAAGATCTATCTTGTGGATGAACATGGTATGGATTTTCACCAACATAGCACATGGGATATCGATAGGTTTTTGCCAAGTGGATTTACGCCTACTGTTGTAACAAGTATCCTTGAAGAGGGTGAACATGACCACTACTAAGCATAGCTTCTTAGTGCTATCACTTAGTGCTACTCTAGCACTAGCCGATACAGCAGAACTTGGTACTATTAATGTAGTGGAGAGTGAAGAGGTTCAAAGCAGTGAAGATGTTGCTTATAGCACCACCCATAAGGTAGAGGATCTAAGTAAAAAATCTTCAGGTGAGACATTAGGAGAGTATCTCTCCTCTGAGCTTGGGGTCGATAATGCCAGTTATGGTGCGGCTGTAGGTCGTCCTACAGTACGAGGGATGGAGGGGTATCGTATCGGTATCGCCCAAGGGGGCATTATGTTAAATGATCTCTCTGCCATGAGCCAAGATCATGCTGTAGGACTCAATGCCAAGGTGGTAGAGCGAATTGAACTTGCAAAAGGTCCTGCTTCGCTGCTCTACGGTTCTTATAGTGGAGGAATCATACGTGCATTGGGTGAAGAGCATCTAGCCAAACTGCCCAAAGAGGGACTCTCGCTTGATTTGTCACTCTCATCTAATTCCGATACGAACAAAGGAACAGGTAGTTTTAAGAGCAGTTATGCCACCGATACACTTGCACTCTACCTTAATTACTTTAACCATCAAGCCGATAACTACAGTAGTAATGGTAACGAAGTGTTAAACTCCGACACAGCTTCCGAGCAACTCCATGGAGTATTAGCATGGCAATTCAATCCAAACTTTTTGGTCAAGTTTTACGCTGATACGATGGATAAAGCGTATGGTATCCCTAATCGTACGCCTGCACGCACTGATATTTTGATGGAGCAAGAGCGTTACGGTTTTGTACTTCATACTAAAAGTTTGTGGGGATTAAAAAATATTATTACTGAAATCCAACAGAGTGACTATCGTCACTATGAGAGAGAAGATGGTCGTTATGACGGACTTTTTGACCAACAACAAATCTCACTAAGTAGCAAATTTGATTTGGACATTGGTGAGAATACTCAGGCCAACTTTCGTCTTGAACTCATAGAAAATGAGCTCAAAGTGTGTCACGAGCATGGTCAGTGTGAGAATCTTTTCTTAGGTGGTCGTACCGATGCTATGGATGGGGCTTCTTTGCTCAACTACTACAACACCACAGGCATCGCCTACTCACATGGTCATCCTATGCCCGATACTAAAGAGCAAAAGGTGCTTTTGGGGATAAACCTCAAACACTACTACGGTGAGAGTGATGAGTTTAGTCTGGCTAGCAATGCGGTGTTGAGAAAGCTTACACCATATAGTGAAAATATGCAAGAGACATGGCTGATGCACCCTAGTGTTGATCCTGACTACTATGACGAAGAGACTAAGTTGGCATTAAGCCTCTCGCTAGGGTGGTGGCATGAGTGGAGTGATAGTTTAACCACACAACTCTCTTTGAGTTACCTTGAGCGTCTTCCCTCCTCTCAAGAGCTGTTTTGGAATGGTTTTCACCACGCAACAGAGAGCTATATCTTGGGCAATCGTGATTTGGATAAAGAGCAATCGATTAACCTAGATTTAGATATGCTCTACAGACACAGTGATGCTTTTAGCTCGAAGCTAAGTCTCTACTACTATGACTTTAAAAACTACATCTACCAATCACCTAAAGTAGATGCAAGTGGTACGCCGATGATCGATCCCTTTCACCTTAGCCCCATTTGGGAGATGCGAGGGGTGGGTGCATCGATCTATGGTTTAGGTATAGAAGAGAACTACACCACAACCATAGGAGCACATCAACTCAACTTCATGGCACAACTCAATCTGCTTAAAGGTAAACTTGATGAGGGTGGTTACATCCCTAGAATGTCACCTTACAATGCCACACTAAGCCTTGCACATAAAGTAGGAAATTGGGATAATCTCATTAGCTATAAGTGGGTAGATGAGAGTAGAAATGAAGCGGTCAATGAGACCCATACAGAGGGCTACCAACTCCTCAATCTCTCAAGTAACTATCGTTATACACTAGATAATGCAAGTGTAGAGTTTTGGGTTAAAGGAACCAACCTCACTGATGAGGTCGCCAAAAATCATATCTCTTTTCTTAAAGAGTCTGCTCCTCTAGCAGGGCGAGCCTTTACCCTTGGGGTACGGTATCAGTATTAAACTCTACCTGGGAAAAACACCGAAATAGCTTGTTAGTCTCACGCTTATTGCGGTGCTTTTTTGCAGGATCTTTCATGATAATAGGTGCTAGACTTGTAGGAGGTTGTACCTCTGGACACTTCATGTCAGTAAATAAAATAGACTTTTATTTACTGTATCTGTAACACTTCTATAACAGCAGGGAAGCCTGGTCCTATGGCTTCTTTTATAAGCTTAACTTTTACTTTAATCACCTGGTTTTGTTTTTTTATCAAGTCAAATGCCTCTGAGTTTTGAATCTTATAGCTTTTATTACTCTTAATATCTTTAATATTTAAGTAGTGGTGAAAAGAGCCTTTAACAGACACTTTTCCCTTAAGAATTATGCTTTGACTCCCTGTACACCCTATAAAGCCCATAATCGCAAAAAATAGTATTATTTTTTTCATTATTTTGCTATCAGTGTAACTTCTGTTTGTCCATTTAGCTCTAATTCAAGCGTAATAGTTCCTGTTAAATTATCACCGATTTTATAGTAGTAATTTCCTTGGGCTTGAACTGTTTGAGCAGTGGTATATATGTTAGGAAGGGGAGTGTAGTTAAAGAAGTTAATAGAACCCATTTGGTATGCTGTACCATTATACGTCTCTTGTGTAAATTCTCCTGTATTGTAAAAAGGAGTGTTCTCCAAGTTTTCATGGTCAGACAGTAGTACAGCAACTCCCCACTCTGTAAGTAGGTTATCAAAAGTTTTTCCTGATCCATTGGGTGATTTATTGACTGCATCTACTATGGCTTGTTCATCGGTGTACTCATTATGCATGACGTCATGAAGAAGTTTAGCCCCACCATAATTACGCACTAGGTAAGCACCAAATGCATTGACTTTTGAGTAGTCTTTTAGTTCTCCACGCCAAGAGGTCAGAGAGAGCGTATTGTTTTGATTAAATAGGGGATATCTACCACTACTGTTATTTGGATCACCTGCACTACCATCTAGGTAATTTACACCTCTAGGACCATTATGTGCAATTTTAGTAGAGATAATCTCTTCCGTTGTCTCTGCTAACATCTCATCAATCCATGTATCTGTTGTATCTTCAGAGAGTAAAACACCTTTTTGATAGAAGTGAATCATATGTTGAAACTCATGTGCAAGAGTAGAAATCATCTCTTTTGGCCAAAAGTCGTTAATATCCCAGGAGCCATCGCCATTAGCAAACATTACGGCATCTATGTAAAACATAACCCTCTCATTTGAACCACTCACTATACGGTTTTTAAAATTATCTTTTGCCCAAAAGTAGCCTACTACGCCACCATTATCACTATTATCATTGTCTATATCTGTAAGAAGAATAGTAATCTCATCATTACTTGAAATAAGACTTGAAGACTCTTCTCCTGCTTCACTTCCCCACTCCTCACTGTAAATGTTTGTTACCCAATCGTAGATATCATTATCTAAGCCAGTTTTCAAAAAGTTGTCTGCAAGGGCATCAACCATCTCTTGAGTAACACATTTTACTTTTCCACAGCCTACGCCAAAACTATCGTTAGATACCCAAATATTAAGCGTTTTCTCCCCATAATTTGTAGTCACTCTAGAGACAATCTTTCTTACAGTTACTGCTGTAGCATCATCACGATATTGATCTAAGTAAAATGTATCTGTATCTCCAGATATATCTTCTCTTTTAGTGGGTAAGCCCTTTACTAAGGGCTGAAGGTTCTCTTTTTGAAGAAATGTACGAATATTGGCATTGAAGTCTTGTATATATTGAGGTGCATGTAAAATATTTGGACTATTTAGAGTTTTTGTATTCACTTTTAATGTAGGAGCATAAACAACTTTTGCATTATGAGAAATATTTGTATTTGCTGAATGTGTATCGTAGTTACTAAGTAGAAGATAGAGACTTTTAGGTGTAGTAGTATCTATGGCAATAGTAGTATTTATCGTAGAGTTTTTACCTAAACTATTCACTTGATAATCATTGGTAATATGAATATCTGATTTTTGTGAAACAGGAGTTTTATTATCTCCGCCTCTACATCCATTGATTACCAATAGTAGTGTAAATAGCAAGATTGCTTTTAATGTATATAGCTTCATAATTAACTCCTAACTTTAAATAGGATTTATTATAACAAAATAATTAAGTTTTATGAAATATTATTATAAGTGTTATTTTGATAGCATAGAAGTATATCAATTTAAAAAGGGGATATTATGCAATACCATAAATTTTTTGGTATTATCTTATTTGTGACTTTAAGTACGATGATACAGGCAAAAATGTTAACAACATTTATTGGAGAAAAAGAAGTAAAATATTATGTACCAGATACAGTAGAAGCACTAAAACAAAGTACTTCAACAGACTCTTTGTCATTTAGGGCAATAATTCACAATCCTTCACCACTACCTGCTAATTATAAACCTATACTGAGTAGATTAAAGAGTGGTACTAATGATTCTGTATTACGTGCTACAACTAATTATTTCCAAATTAACTATATTGCTGCTGGACAAACAGATGAATGGGGAGAATTATGTAGTGATTTTCCACAGGAGGCTAAGGATGTTTTTGAATATGCCGCTCAGATATGGTCTTCTTATATTGCAACAACTGTACCCATAACTATAGCAGCATGTTGGGCTAGTTTTGATGGAAATACATTAGGTTATTCAGGGTCATATGTGACTGCAAATTTTGAAGGTGGAGTAGCCAATACAAACTATAGTTACTCTTTGGCAAATGCCCTAAGCGGTTCAGACTTAAGCTTGGAACATAATGATTCAGGTATTACTTATAATTCTAATTTTACGTGGTATTTTGGTGTGGATGGAAATACACCTTCAGGTGAAGTAGATTTACTAACAATAGTATTGCATGAAATGGCACATAGTTTGAATTTTAGTGGCGGTATGAATTATACAGATGGAGTAGGTTATCTCTATCCTGCTAATGGTTACCCTCTTATTTGGGATCGTTTTATTGTTGATAGTAATAATATTCCTATTCTTAACACTCAGAATAACTCTATAGAATTAGGTAATTTACTGACATCAAATGAACTCTATTTTTCGGGTATCAATACCAATGCTACCAATGGTGGGAATAAGGTGAAGATATATGCTCCTTCTATATGGAAACCAGGATCAAGTTATGCTCATTTAGACAATGACACCTATAAGGAGACGGAAAATAAATTAATGGTTTATGCTGTTAATTCAGGTGTAGCAGTGCATGATCCAGGAGATGTTGCTCTGGGTATTCTTAAAGATATAGGATGGACGATGATAAAGTCAAATGTCGTTAATGATATAGAAACTAATCTTATGTGGCAAGATTTAGAAAATACTGAAATAGAGTATGATGCTTTTATTGCTAATGAAGAGGCAGGAAAGGTTTTAAAGTGGAATAGTGCAGTTTCATATTGTGAAAATTTGATATTAAATGGATACAGTGATTGGTATTTACCATTAGAGAATGAACTTAAGAGTATTGTTGATATTAGTAATAGTCCAACAATTAAGTCAATTTTTAACTACTCGGTAAAGAAGCCATATTGGAGCAGTAAAGAGATGAATAGTGAAGTTTCATATGGAGTTAGTTTTTATGATGGAGTAACACATGATTATTATAAGACAAATAGTTGCTATACACGTTGTGTTCGAAAAAATCCAAATAACTCTTCAACAATGATAGTACCTATTTTAAATTATCTACTATTTTAATATGTCCATCAAGATTGATGGACAGGTTGAGGGGGGTAAATTTATCTTACGTTCTCAAATGGAGACTCTACAACATTTTTTCTATCTACGATGTAAGGTATTAAAGCTGTTTGTCTTGCTCTTTTGATAGCTATAGTTACTAGCTCTTGGTGTCTTTTACAGTTACCAGTCAATCTTCTTGGCATAATTTTAAATCTTTCACTTAGTGAAAATTTAAGTTGTGCTAAGTCTTTATAATCTATAAAATCTGTTTTTAATTCACAATATTTACAAAATCTTTTTTTGAATTTTCTTCTTTCTGCCATGTTGTTCTCCTAAAATGGTATTTCATCTTCGTTGATGTCAATTTCTGGGATGTTAGATACAGGTGCTTGTTGTTGTGGTGCAGCTTGTTGTGGTGCAGGTTGAGAAGTAGGTGCATTGTATGCTGGAGCATTGTTATATGATGGTGCAGCTGTAGGCTGAGAGTAGTTGTCTCCAGCAGGTGCATTGTTGTACCCGCCACCTTGTGCATCATCTTTACTACCAAGCATCTGTAGGTTCTCTACAGTGACTGAGTGCTTACTTCTTTTTGTTCCGTCTTGTGCTGTCCATTGGTCAAGCTTTAATCTTCCATCTACTAAAACTTTAGATCCTTTACGTAAATACTGATTAGCAATTTCAGCAGTTCTTCCAAAAAATGTTAAGTCTACAAAAAGAACTTCTTCTTTCTGTTCACCAGTTTGAGATTTAAATTTACGTGAAGTGGCAATTGCTGTATTACCTATAGCACTTCCACTTTGTGTATATCTAACCTCTACATCTCTTGTAAGGTTTCCTGCTAAAATTATTTTATTGTACATAAAGTTCTCCTAAATTTCTGTTGATTATGCTTCTGTTGATTCAGCTACTGGAGCTTCTACTGCTGGAGTCTCTACTGCTGCTGGTGCTTCTGTTTCAACATTTTTGTTTGCTGCTGTTACAAGCTTATCAAACTGTGCAAGTTCTTTGTTTTTAGTGTATTTAACTGATAAAAATTTAATTATATCTTCACTAATTTTAAGATTTCTCTCAAGCTCGTTGATTACTGTACCTTCTGCTTTATAAAAAAGAATTGTGTAGTAACCTCTGTTATGTTTCTCTACAGGGTAAGCAAGTTTTCTCATACCCATATCGTTAGTACCAACAAGCTCAGCACCCTCTTTTGCAAGTATATCTTTCACTTTAGTGATCGTTGTTGCAATCTCTTCTTCTGTAAGTGTAGGCTTAACTACAAACAGTGTTTCATAACAAGTCATATTGTTTCCTTTTGGTTTAATAGCCCATTAAAAATGCGGTATTCTTTTCTTAAGAGTATTTAAAAGCGACTAACCGCTGAACTTACTGCTGAAGTATCTAATAATATCCGTCCAAAAATGAGCAAGAATTTTGGAAGCATTATAGTACCCTAAACACTCTTGTTTATAGATTAATTATTACAAGTACCCTTGTAATTTAATTAAGGTGCTGTAGAGTAAGACCTCTTTTTGGGGAGCAGGTGCTTTTTTCATGGTAATTTCACTCTCTAAAAGATGCTCAAATATTTTTAGCAATGAAGCAGATTTGACACGTAGTGCAAGTTGTGCTTTTTTCTCTTCTATCTGTTTGGGTAGTTTGTAGCCTAGGATGGCTGCTGAATCAACGTATCCATTCAATTTAATATAAGCATGAAAAAGAAAAATTTGATTGACAAAGTATTGAGTAGAACGTAACAGTGATGCCTCATCTTCACCCAAATCAAGTAGCTTGGTAATAGTTGAGGTAATAGGTTTTTTGTTAAAAAGATCTATAAGCAGTTGTTCAGTAGCGAGTGGAGCAGTGGAGTAAACAAGTCTGTCGATATCTTTACTTGTAACTTTCATACCCAAAATGGCAAGCTTATCAAGTTCATTGGAACAAAGAGCTAAGTTATTATTAAGAAGAAGCATGAGATGTTGTAGGGCAAAATGGTCTATATCAAGGTGAATACGTTGAGCTTTTTGTTGAAGTATAGCTACCCCTTCATTGATATTTGGTTCAAAAAATCGTACCCAAATACCACCCTTTTTTTCTGTAAATGCACTCTGCATACTCTTCGCATCTTTGGCAGCACCTTCATACCCATACACTAAGTAGTTATCAGTACTTTTATTTGCAAGTAGTATGAGTGCATCTAACTCTTTTTTAGGTATTTTTTTGTCATGCTTGACTACCACAAGGTTAGTTCCACCAAACAAAGAAGTTTGAGATAAGTAGTTTTTAGCCTGTTCAAAATTCCACTCATCATAATAAAGTGTAAGCATACTCTCTTTAGCATCAAGCTGAGTTTTATATAGCTCTATATAGTAGTCTAAAAGGTAGTCATTATCTCCATAAAGAAGTACTGCCTTTGGAAAAGATTGTCTAAGTTTCTGGTCAAATTCTCTTTGGTACATTAATTTAACTCCATCTCATCTTTCTCCAACTTTGCTACAAGTTCTGCCATGACTACTGCTTGGGGGATGTTTACTTCGGTTATCATGATGCGTATTTTTTCAAATAGCATGATGTTGTCACCTTTTATGTGTACTGTCACTCCTTTGATGTCACCTGTGAGTATGGCCTTGGCACTCTCTCCTGCCTCTATGACTTCTGCTTCAAAGAATAGACCTATCTTCTCTTTTGCCCATCTTGCAAATTTACGGTCTCTAAAGTCCCATTCGGCTTTTGTAGCTTCTCGTTCTAGTTCAGAGACTCTTACGCAGAGAGGTTTTATGTTACGTAAGAGGTAGCCTGCTTCTTCTTTATCTTCTCTAAGTTGTGTCTTAATGAGACGATGCAAGATAAGGTCAGCATACCGTCTAATAGGAGAAGTAAAGTGGCTGTAATGAGAGAAACCTAGACCAAAGTGTCCTACATTATCAGGAGCATACGAAGCACGACGTAAAGACTTAATGACCATAGAGTCCACCTCTGAGGCTAGTCCCATCTTCTCTGCCTCTTTTTGAATGGCTCTTATGAGAGAAGGGCTGTCTTCATACTCTTCTACAAAGAGTCCTATGGCCGCTAGTTCTGCTAAGAGTGCTTCTGTGCGTGAGAGTTGAGGGGGTTCGTGTATCCTAAAGATACTGTCTCCCTCACCTGTAAAACGTTTAGCAGATGCTTGGTTTGCCAAGAGCATACACTCTTCTATAAGTGAGTGCGAAGGTGTGCCTGTCTCTGTTTGTGTATTAGTAAGAAGATGCTCAGCGTTTATGCTAAGTTTTGTCTCTTCACTTCTAAAGTCAAAACCTTTTTTAAGTCGTTCATTGTGTAGTTTAACGGTTATTTTTTGTAGAGGAAGTAGCCATGTTAAGATTTTAGCTATGACAGTGCTAACACCCTCAGAGCCCTTATCAAGTATCGTGTCTATGGCTTCATAGTTAAAACGGTGTTTAGAGTGGATGATCGCTTCAAAAAACTCCTCTTTTAAGGGTTTTAGTGTAGTTCTGTCTAGTTCTATTTTAGCTACAAAAGCAAGTCTGTCAACTTTTGGTTTCAGTGAACAGATATTTTCACTTAACTCTCGTGGTAACATTGGGAAAGACTTATGTGGTAGGTAAGTGGTAAAACCTCTCTTTTTTGCCTCTTTATCTATAGGGGTAAAGTAGGGTACGTAGTGGCTAACATCGGCTATGGCAACATAGAGGGTATGTGCTTCCATGTCAAAATATATCGCATCATCAAAATCTTTTGCTGTTATAGGGTCAATGGTACAAAAATCTAGCTGCGTAAGGTCAACACGCTCTGGATGCTCCTCTTTGGTCACTTCTTGTTCTATGGCTACAGCATCGTTAATGCACTCCTGTGGAAAAGCATCTTCACGTTCATAGAGTGCAAGTGAGATTTTTTCATCTACTTTTGGGTCTGCTAAATGACCAAAAACCTCTAAAACTTTGTCATCATCTATATCTACTTTGAGTACAGTGCCAAGTTTAAAGGCTTTTAAGTCCATCCCATCCATGACTGCATGAGTAGGTATGCCTGTACGGATGTCAAGTATCATAAAGTTCTCTTGTTCATCTCTGTGTGTATAGGCTATGGTGAAGGCATGGGCTTTACTAATAACAAGTTTTACTTTTCCACTGGCTCTTCCACGTCTTGCGATGACACGTTTAGCTACAACTACATCACCCTGTTTTGCACCCCAAAGATCATCAGCTTCTACAAGTAGGTCTCTTTGTTCTTTAAAAGCTGCCTCAATGTAGCCTCTACCATCATTACCAATGTAGAGTCTTCCTGCACGGTAGAGTGATACAAGTTTCCAAAGTCCATCTATCTCTTCAATGGCACCGAGTTGCTGTAAAGATTGAAAGCTGTTTTGGTCTTCAAATTCAATGTCTGAAATAAGACAGCCATTGATAATTTGTACTGCAAAGGGACTCATCTAAGACCTTTTGACTCAGATGAGGTATGTGGTTGTTGTATAGTTATGATATTCATAAAAAGATTATAGCAGATTATTGTGCCATCTCTATCATGGCTTGGCTGTGTTCAGCCTGATTACAACTATGTGAATCTCCTTTTTTACAAGATTTCTCATAGAGAGAAAGGGCCTTTTTCCATGTAGATACAGCTTTTTTTTCATTTTTCTTAACACCTTTTCCAAATGCATAAAAACTTGCTAAGCTAAAACAGGCATCAGCATTTTTTTTACTACACGATTTTTTTACCATCTTTAAGCCTTTAGCATAATATTTATTTGCCTCTTTTGGGTTACTTTTTTTCATCTCATCACCCAAAACCATGCACATTTTTGCATCACCCTTTTCGCATATTGCTTTAGCCTCTGCGAATGTTCTTGCCTCTATACTTAATGTTAAAACCATAAATATGGCTACTGTTATTACTTTTTTCACTCTATCACTCCTTTTTTGGGTTTGCTTTTTTGCTAGTTTTGTTTTGATTTAGTCTGAGTCTTTCGATTCTTACAATCTCTAGGGTTATGGGAAGATTATATCTTGTTTTGCTTGAATTGGTGATATGTTTGAGTGATTATATCGTAGGTATAGGGCTACAACCGAGGAGGGAGTGGGAGCCAGTAAAACACCTTTTCCAAATGTATAAAAACTTGCTAAACTAAAACAAGCATCAGCACGCTTTTTACTACACGATTTGTTTACCTATCTCTAGTTAAGTAAACAAATGCCAATATTACCATTGCAACAAGCAATATGATTATCATTACTACAATAAAAATAGCTTTTCCCATACCTGATTTAGTTTGACTAACTTTTTTCATTAATTTTAAATATACAAGAGAAAATAGCCCAAAGAAAATATAGCCTAAATATGGCATGTAGCTCAAAAACAGTTTAAATAATATAAGCATGGAAAAGATAGCTGTAGATAATATAAATATTGTATTATTTGATGGGCTTAGTTTATAAGCAGAGAGTAGGGTAGATTTTTTTAGTAGAGTTATCCATTCATCTTTCATCATTACAGTAGATATATATAGAAATAAAAAACCAATCATATATTGCATAACTATTCCAATTAAACTGCCTTTTTTAAGGTTGTTGACAGTAACATCATTGGGTAATATAATTAAACTTGCCATGAGTAAAAGTATCATACCACCCATAATAGAAAATGCACTTTCTGCACTTTTTACATATACATCTGTATTTTGATTATTATCCATTATATCTCCAATTTTAGGTGTTTAGGTGATAATGATAACTCATTATCCACTCCTCTTAATCACCCCAAACACAGCAGGTTGTGATATACCCAACACTTTAGCAATCATATGCTGAGAATACCCTTGTGCGTATGCTTTGACTATTTTACTGTTTCGTTCTTTTAAGTCTTTTGTGTTAGTTAGCATTTTTGTAAGTTTTTCAATATTTGGCTTTTTATCTACATTAGGTGCTTCTATCAAAGAAGATGCTTTTTTTAACGCTTGCAACACAGAAATATCTACGGCACTATTGAGCATAGCTTCTATGGCTTGATGGTCACCTCTATGGTTTTGTACTATCCAAGCTTGTTGTAGACACTGCGGTATCTCTTTTTTAAAGAAGTAGTGGTACGAACTGTATGGGTACGCTTCTAGTCTTTTTACCATATTGGCTTTGAGTGGATTTAAATTCGGGTTGATTATATGATAATACCCTGCTATCTCTATTCGTGGTCGTCTTGGCATGTTTACTCTTTGTTTGGAGTATAGCGTAGACATGGCTAAGTTATCATTATCACCTCGTATGTTACAATCAAAGCCAATAAATTACCTTATAATAACTATGAGACTGTGCAAGAACTGCATTCTCTTGGAAGTGTAGACTTTAGTCTCACCTAAAATTTGCATAAATGCATATTTCTTACGCCAAAGAAAGCATATATTACAAGGAAACACAAATTTTTACAAGCAAGTAAGCTTTAAGTGGGACTAAAGTCTCTACTTCCTTGGGTTCTTGCATAGTCTCTCGGTGGGAATGTATACGAGAGACTCTATTAGTAAAACCTCTCAATTGTTCATTGTGAAAAAGAGTAATTCTTTCTAAGTTTCACACTTCTTACATTTTTTTAGACTATACTATTTCTATTAGTAAATATAATATTAAGGAGAAATCATGCTTGACTACATTGTTCCAATAATAGTCGCTTCTGTTATGGCAAATAACTTTACATCCTCAACTCCAGAACTCTCAACTCCACTACCACAAACAACATATAAGGATAGTTATACCATTGAAGTAGTTGGACAAGCAGGTGCAAGAGTTTTTGTCAATGGTGTAGAGGTTGCTATCTTAAAGTCTAATGGGAAAAACTATATTGAGTTAAATACTTCAGGTGCTTATGGAAGTACTAGCGAGTTTGAAATTATTTTAAAAAATAATAATAATCTAGAGACTCAAGCACTTAACATTTCCATAGATAAAGCTAAAGCAGAAACATCAAGACTTCAAGCGATTAAACTTCTAAGACAAGCATCATATACCTCTTGTGAGACTCAGATAGATGAGATTATGCTATATGGTGAAGATGCTTGGATAGATAAACAGCTAAACACCATAAGCGCTCATGATGACCTAACAGATGATTATTATGGATACTTAGAGTCTGTTGTTAGAATACAGATTAGAGATAAACCACAATACTTTAAACCTGAAATCCTTCAAGACCTTACAACCATGTATCCAGAGTCGGTATCTCTACATGCACATACTATGAAAACCTTCTATGATAGAGTTTTGCTTGATAAGATATTTGAGAGTGAGGACCAGTTACGACACCGTATGGCTTTGGCTCTGAGTCAAATAGTAGTTGTTTCAACAAACGCGACAGCAGGAATAGCCCTCGCTTGGAAGGGTGAAGGCGTTATCAAACTTTATGATGATTTGTATAAACACTCTTTTGGAAACTATAGAGATGTATTAAAATCAGCATGTGTCTCTTCTGCTATGTCATACTACTTAACTTTTCATGGAAATAAAAAAGAGGACAGTGTAACAAATACAGCTCCAGATGAGAACTTTGCAAGAGAGCTTATGCAACTCTTTAGTATCGGTATCTATGAGTTAAATCTTGATGGTAGCAAAGTATTAGACGCAAATAATAATCCTATACCATCATATACTCAAGATGATGTTTCACAACTAGGAGCCTGTCGGATTAACCCCTCTCAAACCCATAATTAGATATAATAATAAATATTCATAAGTACATATTCTATCAAGGCTCTACCCATATGATAACATTCAAAGCAAACAATAGAAACCAAC
>JAYEHY010000037.1:0-50238 GCA_034659695.1 Campylobacterota bacterium
AAAGCCTATGCACAAGGGTATTCTCAGCATATGATTGCTAAAGTGTTGGGTATATCACAACCTGCTGTGTTTGGGGTGATTAAGAGGAGTAGGGGGTGAGTTATCATTATCACCTGACCCCTTTAGCTGTAATTTACAGTTCAAGTCAACTGTTATAGTCAAGGATTCGTAATGTTCAAAGATACAAATGGCAGAGTTATGGGTGAAGAAGATTATGAACATTGCTATAAGATAATTGTTTCACCTGTAAACACTCACAGAATCATGCAAAAGATAGATAAGGTTTAAGATGGATAAAAAACTACAAATACGAAACTCAACAGCAGAATTTTTAATCTTTACAACCACAAATGGACAAGATACCATGTATCTTGATTATGCTGAACATCAAGCTGAAAAACAGATACCAATGACTATGAAAGATTGGAGTAAAAAGTTAAATGCTTTTTTAGAGTTTAACGAGTATGAAAACTTGATATCAAAAATTATGACATCAAGTTTGGAGCAATATGGTGGCAGAGCGATAGGGTTTATAAAGTGATAAGAGAACTACCTAAACTCTATGGAGATGAGAGTGAAGACCTTGCTACACAGTTTTTAGAGCAGGAAGGGTTTGTGATACTTGAGCGTAATTTCTTTGCACGTAAATTAGGAGAGATAGATATTATCGCTCAGAGGGATGAGGTTTTTCATTTTATAGAGGTAAAGAGTGGGCGTGCTGACTTTGACCCTATCTACAATATAACCCCGTCAAAACTTCGTAGAGTCATCAACTCAGCACACTACTATATGAAAATAAAGAACTTAGATGTTGCATTTAGTATTGATGCATTGATTATTCGTTATGATGAGGTGGAGTTTATAGAAAATGTTACGCTGTAATCTTTTTCTGTAAAGTTAATTTAAGTGGTTCTGTTTATGGGGAGCATTATATACATATAATATTTTGATTAGGGTTACTAAATTGATTATTGTTGTAATTTTAAGATTAGAAAGAATTTTTTAAAGTGTCATATTTTAGGAGGTTGTAGTGGTGGCGCCAGACGGAATCGAACCGCCGACACAAGGATTTTCAATCCTTTGCTCTACCAACTGAGCTATGGAGCCATACTGTAAAAAGACAAGCTGTCTGTTTAAGTGGAGGAATTATAACTCATTAAGCTTAAAGAAAAGCATACTATTCTTTAAATCGCTAAATTTTTATTTTTTTAACGCCTTCACAAGGTTTATAAATGTATCACCTCGGTGTTTGTACGAATTAAACTGATCAAAACTTGCTCCTGCTGGAGAGAGTAGGGCAATATCGTCTTCCTGGAATGCTTTATCTATTTGTGTGACTGCCTCTTCTATGGTTTTACATTCATATGAAGTTATCTGATACTTTTTTGCTAAAGAATTTAATTTTTGGTTATTTTTCCCTATAGTATAAATACTAATATTTAACGTTTGCATAAGTTCGAAAAGAGGTGTTAAATCTACCCCTTTGTCTTCTCCACCTATAATAAGCCTAATATAACGCTCTTTGTAGCCTTTAAGGGCTTGAAGTGTTGCATCTAGGTTTGTGGCTTTAGAGTCATTTATCCAGAGTCTATTTTTTACATCTATTAACTCTTCTTGACGATGGGCATCTTTTACAAAGCTGTTTATCTGTCTATAGTCAACTTCATCAAAAAGTACCTTTGTAATGGCTAACGAGAGTAGAGCATCTTCTAAAAAAGCACCTTTAAATGCTACTTTTGAAGCATCAAGAGAAAAATAGTTTTCTAAAAATTCAAGAGAGTCATACTCAACAACATAAGCAGAGGTCTTAGGTAAGTTTAATCCTTTAGGAATAAGTGCTAATTCCCCCTCTTTCATAGTGAGTAGAGGTTTAAGTTTATCTGCTTCATATGCCTCAGCGGTTTTATGCCAGTCTAAATGATCAGGAGTAATAGGAAGAAGTAAGTAAATATTTGGAGAGGCAATATGTGTATGGTGTAGTGTAAAAGAGCTACTTTCAAGTATCCATATAGGAGCATTAGTATTTAACTGGGCTAATGGTGTACCAATATTCCCTCCATTTACTGCACCTCTTTTTTCTAAGAGATGTGTAAGCATTTGCGTGGTTGTTGTTTTACCGTTGGTACCACTAATCCAAATACTAAAAGGCATACTTTCTGCAAAGTAGTCATACTCACTGTATAAATTTTTTGCACGCTGTATTAGCGGATGATGAGGTGGTAAGCTTGGAGTTGTTACCTCTAGTTGGCTTCTGTTTTCATCAAATTTAGATGAAGGAAAAATGTGATTATTGTTTTCATCAATATACGCTTCCTTGACATTATCATCAAAAAAATTACATCCACCTCCAAGTTTTTTAGCAATAGCTTTTGTTGTAAGTCCGTATCCAAAGAGATTAGGTTTAGCTGAAGGCATTATCTAAACTTAAATGAGATGAGTGCAAGGATATTGGCAATAAATGAGATCATCCAAAAACGTACAATAATCTTATTTTCTGCCCACTTTTTGAGTTCAAAGTGGTGGTGTATAGGAGCCATGAGAAAGACACGTTTTCCACGTAGTTTATAGCTACCCACTTGTAAAATAACAGAGACAGTCTCTATGACAAATATAAGACCTATAAGTACAAGCAGTACTTCACTCTTACCAAGTATCGCAAGGTAGGCTAAGAAACCACCAATCGCAAGGCTTCCTGTGTCTCCCATGAAGATTTCTGCTGGGTAACAGTTGTACCATAAGAAACCAAGTAGTCCACCTGCTAGAGCAGTAGCTAAAATCATCACTTCACCTACACCTTTTATATTTGGAACTAGTAGGTATTGACTAAAAATAGCATGTCCTGTAACGTAAATAATCAGTCCAAGAGAGACAAGGGCAATAATTGATGGAACAGTAGCTAGCCCATCAAGACCATCAGTAAGGTTTACTGCATTGGTGGTAGCTAAAAAAACTAAAATCCAAAAAGGTATAGCAGCATAGCCTAAATCCATCACTGGTGTTTTAAGAAAAGGCAGATAAAACTCTGTAGGAAAACCTGCATAAAGAAGAATACTTATGGAAAAAGCAGCTATCACTACTTGAAGCATCAACTTTCCTTTTGGGGTAAGTCCTTCAAGGTTGTCTCCTGCAAGTACCTTTCCTATGTCGTCTTTAAATCCTACAAGCCCAAAACCAATAAGGGTAATAAGCCCACCCCAAATATAAGGGTTACTTAAATCAACTGTAAATAATGCCCCAATAACCGTAGCACTAAGAAAGATAGCTCCACCCATGGTAGGTGTATGTCTTTTCCCTTCATGTGCAGGTACGTATTTGCTTATGGGTTGGTTAGCATTTTTAGAAATAGCCCACGATAAGTATTTTGGCATGACAAGAATCGTAATAAAAAAAGTGATAAAAAATGCAAGACCTGCACGTACAGATATGTACCCAAAAAGGTTAATATCTAGGAATTGGGAGAGTTCATATAACATAGGCAACTTTCATTTAAAGAATTAAGAAAGTTTATTCTACTATTATTTCAATAAAAAATACGAAAAGATTATAAAATGACACCTCAAAAAACAATTTTAATTATTACAGACGGTATAGGATGTAAGCCAGATAGCACATGTAATGCTTTTAAAGATGCAGTAAAACCAACGTATGACAAGCTTTTTGTTGATACGCCTAAGGCACTAATCTCCACTCATGGCTTAAGTGTTGGTTTACCCCAAGGACAGATGGGTAATTCTGAAGTAGGTCACATGACGATAGGCTCAGGGCGTATTTTATATCAAGATTTAGTAAAAATTTCTTTAGCTCTTGAAGATAAAAGTATTGAAACGAATACCGTACTGAATGAGACACTAGAAAAAAGTGAACGCGTGCATTTAGTGGGACTGCTAAGTGATGGAGGAGTACACTCTCATATAGAGCATTTTAAAGGTTTTGCAAAATTGGCAAAACAAAGAGCTAAGAGAGTTTTTCTACATCTTATAACCGATGGAAGAGATGTAAGTCCCACTTCTGCTAAAATTTACGTAGAACAGATTGAAGCAATATGTGATGAGTGTATCTCTATTGCGACTATTGGAGGACGTTTCTTTACAATGGATAGAGATAACCGCTGGGAGAGAGTAGAAAAAGGGTACCGTGCTATAGCAGAAGCAGAACCTAATACTCAGTTAACTCCAAAAGCATATATAGATGCAAGTTACAGTAAAAATGAAACAGATGAGTTTATTGAACCGATGGCATTGAATGGTTACGCAGGAGTAGAGGAGGGAGATGTTGTCATCATGACAAATTTCCGTTCAGATAGAGCAAGAGAGATTACTACAGCATTGGGAGATGCAAATTTCAATGCCTTTATACGTAATTTTGTACCACTCTCTATCAGTACCATGACTAAATACGATGAGAGTTTTTCTTATCCTATTTTATTTCCAAAAGAAGCACCTAAAAACACATTAGCGGAGGTTGTAAGCCATGCAGGACTCAAGCAACTTCATACCGCAGAGACAGAAAAATATGCCCATGTAACATTTTTTATGAATGGTGGAGTAGAAGCTCCTATGGTTGGTGAGAGTAGGGTGCTTATCCCTAGTCCTGATGTAAAAACGTATGATATGCAACCTGAAATGTCAGCACCGCAAGTAGGTAAAGCAGTGCATACTGCTATGGATGAGTCTTATGATTTCATTGTTGTAAACTTTGCTAATGGTGATATGGTAGGGCATACAGGTAATTATGATGCAGCCTGCCAAGCAGTCAATGCCGTAGATAAAGAGTTAGGTCTGATTATAGAAAAAGCGCAACAAGAGGGTTATGCAATCGTATTAACCTCAGACCATGGAAATTGTGAAGAGATGAAAGATGCCCAAGGACACACACTTACGAACCATACAGTAGGTGAAGTGTGGTGTTTTGTTATGGCAGAGGGTGTAACAGAGGTTAAAGAGGGATGTGGACTTAACAATGTAGCATCTACAGTCTTAACACTTATGGGACTTGAAATACCTCAAGAGATGGATGAAGCACTTATTTAAGAGAAAAGTGCTTGTTTGATTTTTTCAAACTCTTCATAATCTTTTGGGGTAATTGTATCGGAGTAGATAATATGATTGACTTGTTCTAGCAGGTGCATTTTACTGAGTTTGTCATCTGCTAGGGCACTGTTTATCACCATAAGATGTTCATTTAAGTTATACTCTTCTATCATGATTTGTTTTAAAAAAGATCTAGCTTCATCCTCTTGACAGTTAAAGTCTTCACCCATTAGACGACAAAAAAGAGGGGCTTCCTTCTCTATATCTCTATTATCTACTTTGATGATATGTGCAAGTAACGTAGCTACTGACTTTTTAATTTTATTTTCCATAAGTGACTCCTTTTGTACTATTGTACCATAAAAAAATGGTACAATTTTGTAAAAAATAAAGGCTAAAGATGAAATTTTCTGGAAATAATGTATTGATTACAGGTGCAAGTAGAGGAATTGGAGCAGAGATAGCAAAAGGCTTAGCAGCTATGGGACTTAAAGTATGGGTCAACTATCGTAGTGGAGAAGCAGAAGCAAATGCGGTAAAAACTGCCATAGAAGCAGAAGGTGGAAAAGCTGAAGTGATAGGCTTTGATGTCAGTGATGAAGAGGCATTTGTATCAGCGATGAAAAGTATTGTAGCAGAAGATGGTGAACTCTCTTATCTTGTAAATAATGCAGGAATTACTAAAGATAAACTCGCAATGCGTATGAAAACAGATGAGTTTATGGATGTAATTAACGCAAACTTGAAGTCAACTTTTATAGGGTGTCGTGAAGCAGTAAAGGTTATGGGTAAAAAGCGTTTTGGTTCAGTAGTAAATATTGCTTCTATTGTAGGTGAAACAGGTAATGCAGGGCAGACAAATTATGCAGCAAGTAAAGGTGGAACGATAGCAATGACTAAAAGTTTTGCTATGGAGGCAGCACCTAGAAGTATCCGTTTTAACACAATAACTCCAGGTTTTATTGCTACAGAGATGACGGATGTACTTAAAGATGAGGTAAAAGATGCTTTTACTGCAAAGATTCCTATGGCTAGATTTGGTAACCCGAGTGAAGTAGCAGATGCAGTTGCATTTTTACTCTCTGATCACTCTTCATATATTACCGGTGAAACACTTAAGGTCAATGGTGGAATGTTCATGTAATTAAATTTTATGGTTATTTGTTAAAGAGATATTTTTTTAGCAAATACCATAAAAGTAGCACTAGTGCTAAAATAATAAAACCAGTCATTATTATATCGTTATAAGCAATAAGTAAATCTTCAAAATTTTTGATAAGATAAACCCATATCACAATAGCAATGAAGGTACTAAAAAGCACAATACTTAATGTTTTCAGATGGTTAAATCCAATAAGAAACCCTACAAAACTCCCTACAACGGGTCCTGTCATAGCAAAAGGTGTCAGTACAAATAATATAAGTCCCATCATACCATAACGTTTGATAAGAGGTTCATATTTATGTGCACTTTGCTTAGACTGTTCTAAAAAATCATTAAGTGGTTTATATGAAATAAGGTCAAGCCTATTCCATGAGAGTACAAAAAGAGGATAGAAAATAAGCACCATAATAGACTCAATAAAAAGATTAAATACAATAAGTAGGGCAGTATCCATCTGAGAAGCGATACCTATGGAGAGTCCTGCCATTCTTCCAAATATGATATTTGTTGCAGTAATGCTAAGTATCTGTTGAAGATAGTTTGGAAAAAAAAGTGTACTAAGAAGTATCAGTAGTAAAAAAATACCCAATAGCAAAAGACCTAATATTAAAATCTTACTCTCTTTGTATGCAAATAAAGAATTTTTTGTTTTCAAAAGGCTCCCTTTCGTAAATATAGATAAAGATTATACCATGATAAATAGTTTTGAGGTATAATAATTAGATTTGTAAAATTGGATAAAATAAAAAAGGAAAAGTTTTGGCACGAATACTTGTATTGGAAGATGATAAACTTTTTAATGAAACATTAGAAGATTTTTTAGATGAGGAGGGTTATGTTATCGCATGTGCATTAGACCCTTATTCTGCTCTTGAGTTAACCTATAAACATGTATTTGATTTGTATCTATTTGATGTAAACTTACCTTATGAAAATGGGTTTGATTTATTGGAAAAATTGCGTTCTAGTGGAGATATGACTCCTGCTATATTTTTAACATCAAGAGATGATAAAAGTTCTATGATACAAGGTTTTAATATAGGGGCAGATGATTATATGAAAAAACCTATTGATCTTGATGAACTTCTGCTTCGTATGCAAGCGGTATTGAGACGTCAAATAAGAAAAGAGAGAGTTGAGATAGGGAAATACAAGTTAGACATTGTAGCAAAAATACTTTACTACGATGAAGAAGCACTTGATGTAACACAAAAAGCTATTGAACTTTTGATTTTGCTGCTTCAGGCAAATGGTGAAGTGGTCAGTAGTGATGATATCAAAAATAGACTATGGGCAGCAGGACAGAGTGCAAGTGATGGATCATTAAGGGTTTACATCACACAGTTAAAAAAATATTTTCCTGCACAAATCTCCAATATACGTGGTATTGGATACCGATGGTTAAAAGATTAAATGTTTAAAGAGAAAAAAAATATTTTACTTGCCACATTGAGTTACTTATCGAGTGTAGCAGTACTTTTGAGCTTTTTGTATTGGTTTTTAAAAAATGAAGGATTTACAGAATCAAATTTTCTCATAGCAGGCTTAATGGTACTGTTTTTAGCTACAGGGTGGGGTTATATCATCTCCACACATCTTCTTGCACCCAAAGCAGATTTAGATGCAAACTTGTCTATTATAGTTTCTGAAATACTCCATGAACTGAATATTCCTCTCTCGACCATCAAAGGTAATACCTCTTTACTTAAAAAACGCATTAAAGATGAGAAGAGTCTGCAACGTATAGGACGGATAGAAGCTTCTTCCTTAAGACTTGATAGGCTTTATAAAGAGTTAGTATATAGTATTAAAAAAGAGATACATCCTATAGAAAAAGAGAGACTGCTTTTAGCACCACTTTTACGTGAACGCATAGAGACACTCGAGGCATTTGGAAGAAATAAATTTATTTTAGAGATTGAAGAGTTCACGATTCAAATAGATCGAATAGGTTTTGAAAAAATGGTAGATAATCTTTTAATGAATGCGATGAAATACTCTTCAAAAGAGTCACTTATAAAGGTTCAACTTAAGAAAAGCAGACTCGTCATTACAGATGAAGGTATAGGTATGGATGAGACTCAACTACTTAGGGTTTATGAACGCTATTATCAAGGTGACAAGCAAAAAGAAGGACAAGGTATAGGATTGGCTTTAGTAAAATCTTATTGCGATGATGAAGGCATTACTATACAAATACAATCAGAAAAATCCATAGGTACAATAATATATTTGAATTTAGAGAAGGTGAAAGTATAAGTTTTGTCAAAAAAGATGAGCTTTTTTGTTAAAAAAATATATACCTTGATATTTCCTTGTTTTAAATCAACCTTACAATATTAAAAAGCTGTTATTATTTTTGTATTCAATATTAAGGATAAACTAGTTATGAAACTTTTTTTAACTTCTTTTTTTATCATGCTCATCGCTTCATCATCACTGTTTTCACAAAATGGTAAAAAAGTATTTGAAACCTATTGTTGGGGATGTCATCATCAAACAGCAGTAGCATTTGGACCCTCGTTTGAGGATATCGCTTCTAAAAGAGATGAAAATGAGATACGTGCAATGATTACAGACCCTAAGTCTGTTTCTAAAGTTTTTGGTTATAAACGTAATGCAATGCCATCTTTTTCACACTTAAAAGCAGAAGAGCTAGATGCTATTACTGCATATATTTTATCATTTAAAGCAAAGAAAGTATTAGAAAATAATCAAACAATTATTGAGGAGCTTTATCCAAATATAGCCCTTACTAAAGGAAAATAAATAATGTTTAGACTCTCGAATTTACTTAAAACTGTTACAACTGGAAAACCTGCACGTGTACTTGATGGAAGTATCGCAATCTGGAATTTTACCAATCGCTGTAATCTCTCTTGTCTTCACTGCTATTCAAAAGCAGATTTAGATGCAGTTGATACGCTTAGTACAGACAATATTATGGATACCTTACCAAAACTTAAAGCTAATGGAGTAAAGTTTCTCATCTTTTCAGGAGGTGAACCACTTACAAGAAAAGATATTTATGACATTGCAGCACGATGTAAAGAGCTGGGTATCGTTACTTATCTCTCTACTAATGGACTCTATGTTAAAAAGAGTAATGCAGAGCAGATTTTAGATACTTTTGATTATATTGGTATCAGTATTGATGGAAGTCCTGATGTGCATGATGACTTTCGTGGGCTTAAAGGCTCATTTGAAGCGTCTATGGAAGCAGTTGACCTGCTTAACGGTTATGGAAGAACAAAAGTGGGGATTCGTTTTACCATCACTAAAGATACCTATGATGATTTGGCATTTATCTTTGAATTGGCCCAAAAACACAATATCCCTAAAGTCTATATCTCTCATCTTGTCTACAGTGGGAGAGGGTTGGAAAACTTAGAGATGGATCTGAGTAAAGAACAGCGTATTACAGCGGTAAACTATATCTTGGACAAAGCTTTTGAGTATCATGAAACTAACAAAGATATAGAGATAGTAACAGGAAATATGGAGATGGATGCTATTTTGTTTTATGATAGGTTTATTCAAAAATATCCTGAATATGCAGAAGAGATGAAGTCAAGACTTATTGCTTGGGGTGGAAACTCTGCAGGAAGAAAACTTTTGAACATTGACTCTGAAGGGTTTGTAAAACCAGACCCCTTTTTCCCTGTAAAAATAGGAAATATACTCCATCAGGATTTTTCAGATATTTGGACAAATAAACCCACTGAGTTGTTACAAAAGCTAAGAGTCCATCCAAGAGAACTAGGTGGCAAGTGTGAAATATGTCAATATTTAAATATCTGTAATGGTGGTTCAAGAAGTCGTGCGTATGCGATACATGGTGATATATGGGCAGAAGACCCTTCATGCTACTTAACAGAGCAACAAATAAAAGGAAGTAACTAATGGGAAAAGTATATTTAACAGGTGCAGGTCCAGGTGATATTGAGTTGTTGACAGTCAAAGCTTTACGTGTGGTAAGAGAAGCAGATGTTATTATTTATGACAGACTTGCCAACCCTGATATTCTTAAGGAGGCAAAAGATGGATGTTCATTTGTTTATGTTGGTAAAGAGGACTCTCATCATACCCTACCTCAGGAAGAGATAAATGAGGTGATATATCAGTCTGCACTTAAGTATGAAAATGTAGTACGCCTTAAAGGGGGAGATCCTTTTGTATTTGGACGTGGAGGAGAAGAGGGAATATACCTTTATGAAAGAGATATTAAATTTGAATTTATTCCTGGTATCACCTCTGCCATTGCTGTACCAGAGTATGCAGGTATTCCTGTAACCCATCGTGGTGTAACAGTTTCATTTAGGGTAGTAACAGGACATGAATCAAGTGGAAAAGACCATTCACAAATTCCATGGGAAAACTATAAGAGTGATGACACCATCATCTTTTTAATGGGACTTCACCGACTTAATACAATTTGTAAAAAACTTATAGAGATAGGAAAACCAAGAAATTATCCTATTGCTGTTATTAGTCGTGGTACCAGACCTGATGAAAAAACTGTGGTAGGAACGTTAGAAAACATTTATGAACAAGCCAAAGACCTTCCTACTCCTGCATTGATAGTTGTAGGTGAAGTAGTGAATTTAAGAGAACAGTTAAGTTGGTTTGAGAAAAAAGCATAGTTTATATGCTTAAATAGCGTAATTTTTATTTTTTTACCGTATAGTGATTAATAAAATAAAATAAAAGGCAAGAGATGTTTAAACTTGAAGAGATTCCTATGTTTTCAGCACTAGGAAATAGTTATATCAAAGAACTTCAAGATAGTACACATATTAAACATTTTACTAAGGGTAGTATTGTATTTTATGAAGGAGATAAGAGTGATTATCTGCATGTATTATTGAATGGAAGTATTAAACTCTACAAAACCTCTCCTAAAGGTTCCCAAATACAGATTAACCGTTTTGCTGCTCCAGGTTTAATAGCAGAATTTGCCTGTTTTGAGCAAGAGATTTTTCCTGCAAGTTGTGAATTTGTAACCGATGGATCCATTGGATTATTACATTTTGATAAGCTTTATGAATATTTAAGTCAACCAGAGTTTTCACTGGAACTTCTTAAGTCACTTACAGGAAAAATTTCACTGCTTTCATCACTGGTACATAAGGAGACTATTCTCTCTTCTGAAGCAAAAGTGGCAGACTTGATGGTAAAAAAAGAACCAATATTCAACAGACTTAAAAACAATGAAATCGCTTCTATCTTAAATCTTACGCCTGAAACATTTTCTCGTATTATGACAAAGTTTAAAAAAGAGGGTATTGTAAGTGTTGAAAAACATCAAGTAACCATCTTAAATGAAGAAGCACTCTATCAGATAATAGAGACAAATACAATGAAAGATTGTACAAATTGTATAGCCGATTTTAAGGTTAAGATAGGGTATAAGGGGTAGAGGTCAACCTGTGTGTTGACCCTCTAAATAGGCAGACACACAGGTCTGTGCCTCTACATATTATTTTCTTCCCATGCCTCAAATGCATCATCAAAATAGACTAAACGTTGTTTTTTAAACTCTACAGTTGAATAGAGTTTTCCATACTCAGTCAACCCACTCTCTTTAGCCATCTCTTCTATGAGTGTGTCACACTCCTCTTGGGTTTTTGCATGTATCATAGCAAAGAGGTTGTAGGGCCAGTTTGGATAGCGGGGTCTAAGGTAACAGTGACTTACAGCAGAGAACTCTGCCATCTCTTTACCTATAGCTTCACCTTTTTCTTCAGGAACTGCCCAGACACTCATGGCGTTTGCTCCAAAACCTGCTTTTCTATGGTTTAGTATGGTAGCAAAACGACGCATTACACCAGACGCTTTTAACTCATTTGCTATGGTGAAAAATTCTTCATAAGATAAGCCTAATTTTTCTATAGCTTCTTTAAAAGGCTCTTGTGTTACTACAATGTCTTTTTGCAACTCTTTAATCACGGCGATATGTTGAGGCGTTAAAGTCATCTCTTTATGAGCTAGTTTTTTAAGTTTCTCTTTTTTGGCACGTTTACCTGTGGTGTCCATCTTAACAGAGATTTTAAACATCTTAAGGGTAGGAAGTATAATGGCATCCTCTGCACCTGTACGCTCTTTAAGAATCTCTATTGTTTTTTCAAGACCAAATTTAGAGTCAGGGGAGACTGCCATAGTGAACCAAATGTTATAGTCATGGTTCCTAAGGTAGTTGTGACTCACCCCAGGATGTGCATTGATAATAGCAGCTGCTTGGTCTATTTTATCTTCATTGACTTTAAATGCTACTAGTGAAGATTTGTAGCCTAGTCTTTTAGTATCAAATATAGCTGATGTTTGTCTGATAATCTTTTCATCTTTAAGTTTTTGAACAAGAGTAATTATCTCTTCTTCTGTACTGTTTAATTTCTCTGAGACAGCTTTAAAAGGTCTTTGTATCATAGGAAAGGCATTTTGCATTTCAAAAAGTAGTTCATTTTCCATCTATTAAGTTGCTCCTTTATTTATTATTTATAATTATATTTAATAATAGTCTATCTAAGATTGACACACATCAAAGTAATTATGCTAAACTTTTGTTAAATTACAAATCACAATTGATAAAAAGTTGCAAAACTTTCTGAGCCAAAGGCGAAGTTTTAAAAAACAAATGGAGAATACAATGTCTTTTTTTCCCATGTATATGGATATGAAAGAGTTAAAAGTTTTAGTGGTAGGTGGTGGTACCATTGCTACTGAGAAGCTTGAAAAGCTTATAGATTTTACCAAAGAGATTACGGTAATTGCACTAAGGGTAGAGGAGGAGGCGAAGAAGCTTATTGATGAGAATACTTTGATGCTGCATAAAAGAGCTTATGAGGTAGGAGATATTAAAGGATTTGACATTGTGATCGTAGCAACAGATACGGTCTTGCTGCATAAAGAAATTTATGAAGAGTCAAGAGGTAGTAGAGTACTAGTTAACTCTGTAGACAATACAGACTATTGTGACTTTATTTTCCCCTCTTATGTACAAAAAGGTGATTTGACTATTGCTTTTTCAACAGGAGGGGCTTCTCCTGCCTTTGCTAAGCAGATACGCCGTCATTTTGAAAAAATCATTCCAGATTCAGTGGGTGAGTTTTTACAGAAAATGAAATCTTTACGCTCAGAGATACCTAAGGGTAAAGAGAGAATGAAATACTTCGATACATTAGTAGAGAAGTATTTTAAAGAAAATTTTAAGTGAAAAAAGCGTTTAAAAGAGACTTGATATAAGTCAAGTTTATTTTAAATATAAGTGATTATAATAGTAAAAACTAAATAGGAGATACTATGTCTGAATTAAACAAAGAAGCAATAGAAGTTGAGGGAGCAAATGTTCCATTTTTTACTTATACTTTAGGAGCAACTCAAGTTTTTGAATTTGACACTTCAAAATGCGGACCACCAGATCCAATGGTAAATGCAATGGCAGGATTAAAACTATTGGATGCACCCAATAAAAAAGTTGTGATGATTAATCACAAAAAACCTGGAGGGCTTATCTCTAAGATAGGTGAAAATTTTGATATTGAAGTTGAAAACTTAGAAGATGGTCGTGTAAAACTTACTTTTTCTTATAAAGATGGAGAGAGTGAAAAAGTAAATCTTGCAGACAACAGTTGCGGATAAATAGATGAATCCTATCTCAAGAGATTTTGCACCACCACTTAAACTCATTGCCCCATTTTTTCATTTTGGGGTAATTTTTTATCTCTTTTCTATGTTAACACTGCTCTTTTTTGAACCAACCTTTAGCTACCAGCAGATGGATGTAGCAGGATGGGTACACCTCTTTTTATTGGGCTTTGTTATGATGATTATTTTTGGTGCTATGGCTCAACTCATTCCTGTAGTGCTTGAAGTAGGGCATGAGGTAGTAGATGTCTATTATGTTATTTTACCTCTTTTAGCTATAGGTGCTATAGTGATGGTATTTGGATTTTGGGTGATGCCTGCTCTGCTTCCTTATGGGGGTCTTTTGGTACTCATAGCCATGATAATTTTTGCATTTGAGAATATTGCTACACTGAAAAAAACAGAACTTAGAACGCTTACCGTAGATACTGTAGCTTGGAGTAATGGGTACTTATTGTTAGGTATTTTAACAGGATTCGCTATCGCTTTAGGTTTAAGTGGTGACTTAGGTATTGACATTAATTTGATGCTTAAAGCACATGTCTATGCAGTGTTAGGTGGATATGTTGTTTTAACTATTATGGGTCTCTCCTTAACGCTTATACCTATGTTTTCACTTGCTCATGGTTTTGAGGAATGTGACATAAAGATGGCATTTAAATTGCTCATTAATGGTGTGGGTATTGTCTTTATAGGTGCCTTAATAGGATATGAGTTTATTATGATGCTAGGGTACGCTGTTAGTTTTTTAGGTCTGTTGTTTTATATTAAACAGATATATATTATTGCAAAACTAACCGTACGAAAAGAGTTAGATGTTTGGGCTAAATCTATAATTTTTGCTTTTGTTGCATTAATCCTTGCTATTGTACTTAGTTTAGTCTATTTTATGACGAACATCACGAGCGTTTTGCATGCATCTACTTGGTTCTTACTCTTAGGGTTTGTGACCTTTTTTATTGTTGGTCATCTCTATAAGATTGTCCCTTTTTTAGTTTGGTTTGAACGTTTTGCACCGCTTGTTGGTAAAGAGAAAGTTCCTATGCTTCATGAAATGTACTCAAAAGAGGGTGCAGGTATGATGTTTTGGTTTACCGTTGCAGGTGTCATGCTTGGTGGGGTTGGATTGCTTTTTGAGAGTGATGCATTTTTTAAAGCAGGAGGAAGTTTTTTGTTTACGGGAGCGATATTTTTGTATATTACGATGAAAAAGATGTTGGCTTACGGAGAGTAATGTAGGTCGGGGTGTCCTCACCCCGACCTACAAATAAATATTTCATAATAAAAGGAAAAAACAATGTGCAGTATTACAAAAGAAAATGTATTTGACGCAATAAGCACGGTGATTGACCCGGAAGTAGGGTTTAATCTAGTAGAAATGGGGCTTATTTATGATGCTATTATTGATGAAGAGAGTTGTGATGTAAAAGTGATTATGACACTCTCAACACAAGGGTGTCCACTTCATCAAATGATTAAACAATGGGTTCATGAAGCAGTAGAGAGAATCGAAGATGTAGGTGCTATTGAAGTAGAAGTTGTTTGGGAACCTGCATGGAATATCTCTATGGCAGATGATAATGTAAAACAAGCATTAGCAGGTATGTAAAAAACATTACATTGATTAAGTAGGATAAATTTACTCCTACTTATATCAATATAATTTAACAATATATAAAATCTAAGTATTAATTAATTATCTAAGATAAATTTACTCCTATTTAACTACTCCTACTTTATCTATAATTTGGCAATATTCTATTTTTTATTGATGTAAATCATCTTTTTTATAGTGTACTTTATGATAAAATTAATTTGATTGTCGTGTAGAGTTCTTTAAAGAACAGCTAGAGTTCTTTTGAGAACTTTTATACAATCAAAAAACAATTTTCAAAAGGAAGTAATATGGCTTTAAATAGAAGAGAATTTCTTAAAAGTGCAGCAGCAGCATCTGCAGCTAGTGCAGTAGGAATTGCTGTTCCATCTAACCTGAATGCAGCAGCAACTGATGCACAAAAAGAGTGGAGATGGGACAAGGCAGCTTGTAGATTCTGTGGAACTGGTTGTGGTATTATGCTTGCAACAAAAGGTGGAAAAATTGTAGCGGTTAAGGGTGACCCTGCTGCTCCAGTAAACAGAGGTCTTAACTGTATCAAAGGTTACTTTAATGCGAAAATTATGTATGGTGCAGATAGACTTAAAACACCACTGCTAAGAATGAATGAAAAAGGTGAATTTGACAAGCAAGGTAAATTTAAACCTGTAAGTTGGAAACGTGCTTTTGATGAGATGGAGACACATGCTAAAAAAGCACTTAAGGCATCTGGTCCTGAAGGTGTAGCAGTATTTGCTTCTGGTCAATATACAGTTATGGAGGGTGTTGCAGCTCAGAAAATGATGAAGGGTGGATTCCGTTCAAATGCTATTGACCCTAATGCACGTCACTGTATGGCATCAGCGGTTGTTGGTTTCTACCAAACATTTGGTGTGGATGAGCCATCTGGTTGTTATGATGATATTGAAATTACAGATACTATCGTTACTTGGGGTTCAAATATGGCAGAGATGCACCCGATTCTCTGGTCAAGAGTATCAGATAGAAAACTATCTAACCCAGAAAAAGTTAAAATTGTTAATATCCAAACTTATACGCACAGAACGTGTGATATTGGTGATATTAATATTATTTTCTCTCCAAATACAGACCTTGCATTATGGAACTATATCGCACGTGAAATTGTATATAACCACCCAGAAGCAATTGATTGGGATTTTGTTAAGAAAAACATTGCCTTTACAGCAGGTCCTGTAAATATAGGTTACGGTATGAGAAGAAAAGGTGAGAAATCACTTGTCGATGGTAAATATACAGACCTTGAGATGCAAATTATCGACAAAGAGATGAAGACAACGGTTTCTGCTAAAGAGGGACCTTCACTTGAGCCTTATGGGTATAAAGCAGGTGATGAGATGAACCATACTTCAGGTACATTGAAGCACTGGCACATCTCTTTTGAAGAGTATAAAAAATCTTTAGAACCATATACATTAGAGTATACAGCGAAGATTACTAAAGGTGATCCAAATGAAGATATTGAAGAGTATAAGAAAAAACTTCAAGGTTTAGCAGATTTATATATTGAAAAAGGAAGAAAAGTCGTTTCATTCTGGACAATGGGAATGAATCAACATACACGTGGTACTTGGGTAAATACACTTTCGTACAATGTTCACTTTTTACTTAACAAGCAAGCACTACCAGGAAATGGTGCATTTTCATTAACAGGTCAACCTTCAGCTTGTGGAACTGCAAGAGAAGTTGGTACATTCTGTCACAGATTACCTGCTGATATGATGGTGAAGAACCCTAAACACAGAGCTATTACTGAGAAGCATTGGAATATTCCTTCAGGTACACTTAACCCGGTAGGTAATCAGCACATTATGAAAATTCATAGAGATATTGAAGATGGTGTGGTGAAATTTGCATGGGTAAACGTATGTAACCCTTATCAAGATACTGCAAGTGCGAGTCACTGGATTAAGGCTGCAAGAGAGATGGATAACTTCATTGTAACTTCAGATGGATACCCAGGTATTTCTGCAAAAGTTTCTGATCTTGTTTTACCATCAGCGATGATTTATGAAAAATGGGGTGCTTATGGAAATGCAGAGAGAAGAACACAACACTGGAGACAGCAAGTACTTCCTGTCGGTGATGCAATGTCTGATACGTGGCAGTGGGTTGAGTTCTCTAAAAGATTTACAGTAAAAGATCTTTGGGGTGAGCAACCACTTAGAGGTAAAAATAAAGATGGTTCTGCTAAAAAGCTTCCAGATGTTATAGCTGATGCTAAGAAAATGGGATACACTGAAGATACTACAATGTATGATATTCTATTTGCTAATGAAACCGCTAAATCATATAAACTAAATGATAAATTTCCTCAAGCAGGATATGATGATACTGAATCACGTGGTGACAGTAGAAATGTTAAAGGGTCAGATGGAGAAGTATGGAAAGGGTATGGATTTATGATTCATGAGTACCTTTTTGAAGACTATGCATACTTTGGTAGAGGACATGGACACGACCTCGCACCATTTGAAGTTTATCACAAAGTAAGAGGACTTAAATGGCCTGTTGTTGATGGTAAAGAGACACAGTGGAGATTTAATGCTAAATATGATCCGTATGCAGCAAAAGCAGTTAAAGAGTCAGGAAATGGTTCAACACACGCATTCTATGGTACATTGGCTAAAAACCTTTTACAAGGTAGTTTAAAAGGTCCAGATGCAAAACTTGGTAAGAAAAAACTGAAAGATAAAGCAAAAATCTTTGCTAGACCATACATGGATCCCCCAGAGATGCCAGATAAAAATTACGATACTTGGTTGTGTACAGGTAGAGTTCTTGAGCATTGGCATTCAGGTACTATGACAATGAGAGTTCCTGAGCTATTTAGAGCGGTTCCAGAAGCACTTTGTTATATGCACCCAGCAGATGCAAAAGCAAAAGGTCTTAAAAGAGGTGAACTTGCATGGGTT
This sequence comes from Campylobacterota bacterium, assembly GCA_034659695.1. Lineage (GTDB taxonomy): Bacteria > Campylobacterota > Campylobacteria > Campylobacterales > Sulfurovaceae > Sulfurovum. The sequence goes on from JAYEHY010000037.1 coordinate 18,388, forward strand.
GAGTCAAGAAGAGGTAAAGTAAAAGCTAGAGTTGAGACAAGAGGACGTAACAGACCTGCTCAAGGATTGGTATTTGTGCCTTGGTTTGATGAAAAAGTGTTTATTAACAAAGTATGTCTTGATGCTACTTGTCCAATGTCTAAACAGACAGACTTCAAGAAGTGTGCAGTTAAGATCTATAAGGCATAAGTAAATGGCTAACTCTAACAACAATAGACGAAAGTTTTTTGCGACGACCCTTCAAAGCGTAGGCTTAACGGCTCTTGGTGGATTGTTGTGGAGTGGTTACAGTGATGAAGTGAAAGCTTCACCATTAGTACTTAGACCTCCTGGTGCCATCGCTGAAGAGGATTTTCTTAAAGCGTGTATCAAGTGTGGACTTTGTGCTGAAGCGTGTGTGAATCGTGATAGTAACAAAGCCAAAGATGGAAGTCAAAGACCAGGAACACTTCAAATGGCAAAAGGTGGAGACCATCGTATGATTGGTACGCCATTTTTTATACCTACAGAGGTTCCTTGTTACATGTGTGAAGATATTCCTTGTGTTCCTGTTTGTCCATCAGGTGCGTTAGATGAACTTTCAGTCTCTAATGCTCAAGGTGAATTAGATATAGATAAGTCAAGAATGGGATTAGCTGTTGTACATAAAGAGTCATGTATTGCCTTTTGGGGTATTCAGTGTGATGCGTGTTACAGAGCATGTCCTCTTTTAGATGATGCTATCACTTTAGAGTATCAAAAGAATGACAGAACAGGAAAACATGCGTTTTTGCTTCCTATTGTAAATTCTGATACCTGTACAGGGTGTGGACTTTGTGAAATAGCTTGTGTGACAGAAGAACCTGCTATTTTTATATTACCTATAGAACACTCTACAGGTAAAGCAGGGTCTCATTATGTAAAAGGTTGGGACAAAAAAGATCAAGAGCGTATAAAAGATGCAAAAGAGATAAAAACTATAAATGAGCGAAGCGAAAAAGCAGCAGCAGATTATCTTAATATGGAGGTAGAGTACTAATGAGTAATATAAAGTATTTACTTTTAAGAAGAGTAACGCAAATCACACTTTTAGTGCTTTATTTTGCTGCAAATGCTTACGGATGGCATATTTTAGAAGGTACCTTTGGGGCATCTTTGCTTTTTGGAACAATTCCATTAGCTGATCCGTATACAACACTACAAGTACTTGCTACAGGGTTTGTATTAGGTGCGGATGTACTTTTAGGTGCATTGCTTATAGTATTATTCTATATGATTGTAGGTGGTAGAGCTTTTTGTAGTTGGGTATGTCCTATCAATATGGTGACAGATTTGGCAAATTGGCTAAGACGTAAACTTAACTTAGATAAAGAAGAGGTCAACTATCGATTTATCAAAAGAAGTGCACGTTACTGGATTATGGTTTTGGGTCTTATTGTATCTGCGGTAGTAGGGGTTGCTGCATTTGAAGTATTAAGCCCTATTACTATTATGCAAAGAGGGATTATTTTTGGATTTGGTGCAGGAATTTCAGTGATTTTTGCCATATTCCTTTTTGACCTTTTTGGAGTGAAAAATGGTTGGTGTGGTCATTTATGTCCACTAGGAGCAACCTATTCACTTATTGGTAAGACAAGTCTTATAAGAGTGAAACATGACCATGAAGCGTGTACAGCATGTATGAAATGTAAAGTTGTATGTCCTGAGAATCAAGTTTTACATATGATAGATAAAGAGAGTATTTCAGTAACAGATGGAGAGTGTACCAATTGTGGTCGCTGTGTAGATGTCTGTGATGATGATGCTTTAGCGTTTAGTATTCGTTCTTTTGCTAAGAAATAGATTTTCTAAGTAAGAGACGAAACTTTAATTAAAATAGAAGATAATAAAGATTAGAGGAGAAGAGATGACAAAAGTTATAAAAGTAATTGCTTTAGGTTCACTACTTGCTTCATCAGCACTATATGCTGCAAGTACAGCAGGGTGTATAGGATGTCATGGAGCAAACTTTGAAAAAGCAGCAATGGGTAAATCAAAGATTGTAAAAGATATGAGTAAAGCAGATATTGTTACTTCACTTAAGGGGTACAAAGATGGCTCTTACGGTGGAGCGATGAAAGGTCTGATGAAAGGTCAAGTTGCTAACTTATCTGATGCAGATATTGAAGCAATGGCAGCATCTATCAAGGGTGGGAGTACAACAGAAGCTCCAGCGGCAGCTCCAACAGCTGTAGTGGCAAAGATTGCAAATATCAATGAAGCTGCTTCAGATACAAAAAGAATAGAAAAAGAAGATTTAGGAACTAAAAAAGTTGTTACAGAAGAGGCATTAGGTCTTAGAAAAACAAATCTTTATGCTGAAGATGGTGAAACTGAAGGAGTACAAGCGGATTTTAGTAGACCAGCACCTGGTACTTCAACAAAATTTGAAAGAGCATTTGTAAATGCACCACCAATGATTCCACACTCAGTAGAGGGTTTACTCCCTATTACTCAAAGTAATAACCAATGTGTTGGATGTCACATGCCAGAGAATGCTAAGGCGATGAACTCTACACCTATCCCTGCATCTCACTTTACAAATTACAGACCAGAGACTATCATGAAAGATGGTGAAATGTTAAAAGAGGGTAAAGTAGTTGGTCTTGCTAAAGATACTATGGGTAATACTTCAGATATCGTAGTTGCTAAAGCTAAAAAGACAGCTAAACTTTACAATGGTAGATTTAACTGTTCTCAGTGTCATGCTCCACAAGCTAAGATTGATACACTTGTTGGAAATACATTCCAGCCTGATGGTTTAACAGATGAGTTAAAATCTGGTTCAAGTTTAGCTGATGCTATGAATGAGGGTGTTGAATAGTGGCAAGTAGAAGAGATTTTTTTAAATCTTTAACACAACCATTAAGTCAAACTAAAGAGGAGTCTCTCCTCTTGGTGAGACCACCTTATGGTGAGTCAGAATCTCTTTTTCAGAGTAAGTGTCCCTCTTGTGAAAGCAAGAGTTGTGTCACTTCCTGTGATGAAAAGATTATTTTTATTGCAGATGATGGTACTCCAACATTGAGTTTTAAGGAAAATGGGTGTACTTTCTGTGATGAGTGTGCCAATGTCTGTAGTGATAATGTGTTATCGCTTAAAAATGTAGATACCAGTAGTGCACTTAATACGATATTCCGTATTTCATTGGAGAGCTGTGTTGCACATCATGGAGTAGTTTGCTCTTCTTGTAAAGAACCATGCATAGATAATGCTATACTTTTTAATGGGATGTTTGCTCCCGTAATCGATGATGATAAATGTACAGGCTGTGGTTTTTGTATGGCTCGTTGTCCTACACAGGCAATTAACTACCATGCTTTTAAAATAGAGAATGATGAAAATGAGGAGAGCCAATGACATTAGCACAGAAGTACCCTAAACTTTTTTCTAATATTGAAGATAAAGAGTTAGAGATAAGACATCTGTTAAGTATAGATGAAAATTATGAAGATTTTGATTCAGAAGAGTATGAGTTTGATTTTGAAGAGTATAATTACGTAATCTATATCGCAGAGCCTATTCAAAAGGTAGTAGGAAAAATTAAAATGGAAGAGTTAATGGTAAAACTTCATGATAATGATGCTTTTGAAAAATTTTTAGCAACAGATATAGATATTTATGGAGTAAAATCTACACTAAATAAAGAAGAGATTTCTACACTTGTTATGAGTCTCATTGAGGATATTATATGAAAAAATACCTGCTATGGTTACTACTAAGTGCTGTAAGTTTTGCACTAACTACATTAACACCTATTGAGGTTATAGAGATTAATGGAACAGCTAAAGATATGGTCTTAGATCATGATAGATTAGTTGTAGCAACAGATATGGGACACATAGAAGTACATGATATTGTTAAAAAAGAAAAAATTAAAGAGATATTTCTTCCTGATATTAAAGACTTCATGGGTGACATGATACCTGCGAGAATTATGAGTACAGATGTGATAGGTAACAGATATTTACTTCTTAGTGATAGTGGGAAGGGAGGCTATACCAATCTTTTTGTTTATGAGAATAATAGTACTAAAATGCTAATAAATCATAAAGATAAGCAAACGCTTGTAAAAGCACGTTTTATAGATAGTACACATATATTACTAGGTCATCTAGGTAATGAAGTTTCACTATTTAATACAGAAACAAAAAAAGAACGTTATAGAGTTCAGTTAAATGAATCTAAATTTTCAGATTTTGCATTAAATGAAAAAAGAACACAAGTTGTTTTTTCGTGTGAGAGTGGTGTACTAAATGTAGTAGATGTACAGAGTGGAAAGTTACTGAAAGAGCTTTTAGGGCAAAATGTTGACAATGTCTATAGAGTAGATTATAAAAATGGTGAAGTTTCTGCTGCAGGACAAGACAGAAGAGGTGCACTCTACAATGTAAATAGTGCAAAAGGTAGTTATGTTGAAGGTGATTTTCTTATTTATGCTACAGCATTGAGTCCTTCCGCTTCTAAAGTAGCTTTTGCAATGGATGAAAAAAACAGTATCTCTATTTATAATACTAATAGTCATAGTAAAAAGTTTTTATTAGAGGGGCAAAAAAGTACACTCAATGTGATTATTTTTAAAGATGAAGATATACTTTTTTCAGCCAGTGATGATAATAGCATTATGGTATGGGATTTAAAAAAATAAAATAAAGGAATAATAGGATGAATATATCAAGTATTGTGGTTCAAGTGTTACCAAAATATATGGATGCGTTAATTCAAGAGTTTAAGGAGTCTGATCTTTGTGATTATCATTTACATGATGAAAGTACAGGAAAGGTTATTGTAACTATTGAAGGTAAAGATGTTGGTGAAGAGATAGCTAAACTTGTTAAAATACAAGAGATGCCTCATGTCATTGCTGCTGATATGATGATGACATATCAAGAAGATCAGTTAGATGAAGAGATTAAGGTTTTAAATGAGCAAGAGTTAGTGCCACAAGTCTTAAATGATGATAATATCAATGTAAGAGATATTGTGTACAATGGTGACCTTAAAAATAAAGATTTAGGATTTTAAAATGGCAGGTGTAATTGAATCAACAATAAAAACAAGCCCTTTAGGCAGATGGTACATAGAACTTAATGACACAATGAAAGATGATGAGCCACAGTTTTGTATGGATGTCTATGAGTATGCAGATAAACTTGAAGAGATGGCTAAAGAGTATGAAGGTATGGTTGAAGCGATATGGTCAAGTGATGACAATGTAACTCCTGAACAGATTAATGAAGTGCGTATGCAGATGAATGCATATGAAGCAGAACAAGAAGCAAAAAAAGAGGGTGTAAACAATATGCCAGATGGCACACCTAACTTTTCATCATAATGAGTACATTTAAAGAAATATATGGAGTGGGGATACTTTTTTTCTACTACATGAAGTATGTCATTCTTATAGGGTGGCCTATACTTCTCTTTGGACTAGAGTATAAACCTAATATTATTATGGATTTACTGTGGGTCTATTGTCTTGCCTTGGTAACTAAAGACTTTATTGTTAGGGTGATACTTAAAAAGAAGTATTGCGATAACGGCTCATGTGCTACTCCTCCTAAAAAATAATTGACTTTTTAATCTTAACTATTATATAATTAATGAATTTATACAATAGGAATAGAAAATGTTTGGAATATTTGATACTAAAGTTGAAATTGCAGAAGCGAAGATTTTTCTTGGTTCCATAGAAGAGACAAAAGAGCAGAAGCAAGAGCGTAAAAGTCCATTTGATGGTTCGGTAGTCAGTACGGCACCTCTTTGTAGTGCTGAAGATACAACAAAAGCACTATATATTGCAAAAGATGCTGCAAAGATTGCAAAAAATGTACCGCTTTCTCAACGTATTTTATGGTTAGAAGATGTTGCTAAAAGATTGACTCAGGAGAGAGAAGCATTCGCGATGATGCTTGCTAAGGAGGTTGCTAAACCTATTGCTTTTTCACGTATAGAAGTTGACAGATGTGTGGAGACTATTAAACTTACAGTCTTAGAGCTGGCTAACCTATCAGGTGAGACAATCCCTACAGATATTATGCCAAGTGGTAAGAGAACACTGGCGTACTATAGGCGTGAACCTGCTGGTGTTATTGCCTGTATTACCCCTTTTAACTTTCCACTTAATCTTGTTGCACATAAAATAGCTCCTGCCTTAGGAGCTGGTAACAGTGTTGTACTTAAACCTACACCAGAAGCTCCTATGACAGCATTTATGTTAGCAAAACTGTTTATAACTTCTGAGTTTGCTACTAAAGATGCACTTTCAGTAGTGTATGGTGATGCAGAAGTTGGTTCAACCCTAGTAAAAAGCTCCATCCCAAGAGTAGTTAGCTTTACGGGTTCTGTACCTGTTGGAAATATTATTATGTCTCAAGCAGGCATAAAAAAGGTAAGTTTAGAGTTAGGTGGAAATGCCGCAACCTATATAGATAAAAGTGCAGACTTAGCTACAGCAGCTGCACGTTGTGCATTTGGAGCCTTTTATAACTCTGGACAAGTATGTATCTCTTTACAGCGTATTTATGTGAATGAAGAGGTGTACGAAGCGTTTGCAGAGCTTATAGCTATGGAGACAAATAAACTTAAAGTGGGTTCACCTTATGAGGAAGATACATTTATGGGACCACTCATAGATGATGAAGCAAAACACCGTACAAAAAGTTGGATAGCTTCTGCTAAAAATGAAGGGGCAAGAGTCATTGCTGGTGGGGAAGAGGTAGAAGGTATTTTCCCTCCGACTGTCATGGCAGATGTTACAGATGATATGAAAATCATCTGTGAAGAGGTTTTTGCTCCTATCGTCTCCTTGGTATCGATTTCTAATTATGAAGCTGCTATAGAGAAAATGAATGACTCACCTTTTGGTTTACAGTTCTCCATCTTTAGTAACGACCTGAAAATGGCACAAAACTTTATAGAAGATGCTGAGTGTGGAGGGGTTATTATTAATGATATTCCTACACTGCGTTTTGATGTTCAGCCTTACGGAGGGTCAAAACTCTCAGGTGTAGGAAGAGAAGGTCCAAAATGGGCATTGGAAGAGTTTACTGAAATAAAATCGATAGTTATTTGTTAAAAAAAGGTAAATAGTATGGATTATATGTTTAAATTAGGGTTTTTAGGAACAAAAGCACCGTTCTTTATGGATTTTGTTACTATTATCGTTGCACTTTTGCCTCTTTTGGTTGGTGTAGCCATCTCTTTTGCAAGAAAGAGAAAATATACATTGCATGCCAAAGTACAGTGGGTGATTTTTATTGTCTCTGTAATTGTGGTGAGTTATTTTGAGTATGGTGTACGTATAGGTGGAGGCTATGAAGTTTTTGTCCAAAATACCGATGTTTCGCATGATTATCTTTTTGTGGTTTTGATGACGCATATTGCTATTTCGGTACTGACACTTGGTATTTGGGCGAGTACGCTGTTTCGTGCAAGGTCTGATGCTTCGCAAGGTGAACTTCCAGGAGACTATTCTGCTTCCCATAAAAAGGCGGGTTTTCGCACCTTTATAGGTATTTCACTTACTTCTCTTAGTGGAATATGGGTTTACTTGCTTTTATTTGTCTTTTAAATGAAAAAGGTTGCTATCTCTGCCTGTCTTATAGGCACAAAGTGTCGTTATGATGCTGCAGATAATTACAACATAAAATTAATCTCTCAATTAGAAGCCTATGAACTTATACCTTTTTGTCCGGAAGATCATGCCTTTGGTTCTCCACGCCCTACAATGGATTTAGTACAAGATAAAAATAAGATTAAAGCTATCTCCAATAATACAGGTGAAGATTTATCTTTAGCCATAGAAGTGTATGCTAGAGATTTTTTTAATACTCATAGAGATATTGATCTTTTTATAGGAAAAGATAGAAGTCCTAGTTGTGGAGTTTGCAGTGCCAAGCTTTACGATAAAGAGAAGAAACTTTTAACTACACAAGAAGCAGGACTCATGGCAAAAGAGGCAAAGCAAAGAGCTATATCTTGTATTGATGCGGAAGATTTTAAAGGATGATGATGAGAGTATTATTGAGTATATTTATAACTACAATGTTTTTATTTGGAACGACAAAGCAAGAGGATGTAACAAAACAGGCTATTGTAAAAATATACACTACAGCAAAAGTGCCTAGTTACATAGTGCCATGGAGTAGTTCCATGAGAAGCAGTACAGGGTCTGGTGCTATTATTGATGGTGGGTATATCTTAACTAACGCCCATGTCATAGCAAATCAAGCTTTTATAGAGGTGCAACGTTACGGTCAGCGTAAACGTTATATTGCTAAAGTATATGCTGTGTCACATCAAGTAGATTTAGCCCTGTTAAAAGTAGAAGATGAATCATTTTTTAAAGGGGTAAAACCTTTGACTTTTGGTTCTCTCCCTTTTGTTGAACAAAAAATTGTTGTCTATGGTTACCCCATGGGAGGCAATACTTTAAGTGCTACTATAGGTGTTGTCTCTAGGGTAGAACATCATACCTATGCACATAGCGGGGAGTCTTTTTTAGCTGTTCAAGTAGATGCAGCAGTAAACCCCGGAAACTCAGGAGGACCCGCTCTCTCAGAAGGTAAAATAGTCGGTGTGGTGATGCAAGTCATTACCAAGTCACAAAATATTGGTTACTTAGTACCTGTAAGTGTTGTTAAACATTTTATAGAAGATATGAAAGATGGTCACTATGATGGCTTTGCAGACTTGGGTTTAGGTACACAAAAATTGGAGAACCCAGCCATAAGACGTTACTATGGGCTTGATGAAAATACTAGTGGAAAACTTATCAATAAAGTTTTAAATAAATACTCTTTTGAAAATAGCCTTCAAGAGGGAGATATTATAACTAGTGTAGATGAGCATAATATAGAAAATGATGGAACCGTAGAGTTTAGAAAACATGAATATACCTATTATCACTATTTTGTAGATAAGTATCAGATGGGAGAGAGTGTAGGTATAGATATTATAAGAGATAAAAAACCTATGCATTTAAAGATAAAATTAAAAAATAGAGCGGATGATATTTATCTAGTTAAAACAACACGTTATGATGAAATGCCTAGTTATTTTATCTATGGAGGGTATATTTTTTCACCTCTTACACGTAACCTTATACGCTCTACTAAAAAGAATCGTTTAAGATTAAGCTCTCTTGCTTCAAAATGGCAATCAGATAAAAAAAATGAAGCAGTAGTCTTACTAAAAGTATTGGCATCAGACATGAGCAGAGGAGACAATAATTTTGGTATGTGGTCTATAGATAAAATTAATGGAGAGTCATTTAAAAACTTTGAAGCGTTTTATCAAAAGATGAAAGCAGTTAAAAAGCCATATATTATTTTAGAAGACAATGATGGTATTAAAGTAGTCATAGATAAAAAAGAAGCCCTTTTAAAACAACAATCTATACTTGATAAATACAATATACAGTTTGATAAATCTATTGATTTAAGAAGAGAATAAAGCTTTGTCACATTTTTGTCACATTTTTTAGGTATACTTTTTTGTCTTAATCCAAGACATGGCACCTAATGCTAATGGCACCTAGTGTTAAAAAGGGAGAACTATCATTATGATATTTATATAATGATAGTTTGATTTGTTTTAAGATTTTGGGTCTGTTAAAAATGCTAATGTAAGTGTATCAATATTATTGATTAATTTTTTACCCACATAGAGTCTTACACTATGGAAAAGACATAACTCACCACAATAATTAATACCTAAAATAAAAGTATAGTCACCAAAAGAGTATCGTTTTAAACCTATAGGTGTAGGTTTCTCTGAAGATGATTCAATTTCAAAACAGATTTCATTTGGAAAGTTTTGCTCATGATTGCCTTCATCTTTCATATGTACTTTACCTAAATCAGATGTAATTTGAACAGATAATTTATTATCTAATTCATGTGTTCTTATAATATATGGACCATAGTTAATTTGCATTGTAAATTCCTTGTTATAAATTTTATTCAAATGTTAGTATAGCTAAATTATTTCTATCTAGTCATATTTTTTAAATTGCTCTAACCATTGCTTATCATCTTCACTAAGTTTTTCTACTCTTTGAAGTAGGGATGCTTTAGTATTTATAAGGTCATCTATGGAAAGATAGGCTAACAGTGCAGGGTTGATGGTTGTCTCTTCTCTACCATAGGCAATAAGCTTTTCAATATCTGCTAATAATTTTTCTTTTGAGTGTTCATTTTCTGTATTCATTCTGTTATACTATCAAAAATAAATAAAATATTCGGAAGTGAAGACTTTAGTCTCACCTCACAAGTATGGTTTTTTGGAAGTTTTGTATTACTCTAAAGTAGTTTGAACTTTCTGTGGGACTGAAGTCTCCACTTCCGAACCCCAAAAGGATATACCATGTTAGAAGTTGGAATGAATGCAGCAGAGTTTTGTTTAGCTAATCAGGATGAAGAGGAGATATGTTTAAGAGATATAAAAGGAGCATGGATTGTTTTGTACTTTTATCCTAAAGATAATACACCGGGGTGTACAACACAAGCTTGTGGTTTTACCCAAGCACTTCCAAACTTTGAAGCATTAAATGCCATGATATTAGGTGTAAGTCCAGACAGTCCCAAGAAACATAGAAATTTTATAGAGAAAAAAGATCTCAAAATTACACTTTTAGCAGATGAGGAGAAAGAGTTGTGTAACTCTTTTGGTGTATGGCAACTTAAAAAATTTATGGGTAAAGAGTATATGGGTGTTGTAAGAAGTACTTTTATCATAGACCCAGATGGCAACATAGCAGCTGTTTGGTCAAAAGTAAGGGTAAAGGGGCATGTTGAAGCAGTAGAGTTGAAGCTCAAAGAGTTACAGGAAGCTTAGCTTTTTTATATAGCATCTATGATATAATGCCTAGTTAATTTAAACAAAAAAGGAAGAAAATGAAAAAAATAGTATTATCAGTAGCAGCAGTAGCTATGATGGGAAGTAACTTATATGCTGGAAAAAATGCAGCTCCAGTAGATGCAGTAGTTGCAGAAATTCCTCAGGTAGATGTTATAGTTGAAGATACATCTTATGGTATCAATTCACTCTACACAGCAGGATTTAAAGTAGGTACACTTGGACTTGGAGCTGAACTTTCTGTCCCATTAGGTGAATCATTTAGTGTACGTGCAAGTGTAAATGGTTTTACTTATAGCAAAGATGATGTTTATGAAGATGATGGAGATGAGATAGCGTATGATGCATCTGTAGATTTGTTGACTGTAGGTCTACTATTAGATTACTATCCAATAGAGAGTAGCCAATTTCGTTTAACAGCAGGTGCATACTATAACGGAAATGGTCTTGATGCAATCTTAGAGCCAACAAATGGAGTTTATGATATTAATGGTGTTTCTTATGATGCAGGTGATATTGGCTCACTAAATGCAGATATAGAATTTGATAAAGTTGCACCTTATGTTGGTATTGGTTGGGGTAACAAAGGAACAGAAGCTGGATGGGGCTTCTCAATAGATGTAGGTGCAATGTACCATGGAGAAGGACAGTTAAATGCTGATGTAACACGTGGTGCAGATATTCCTACAGATAATGGTGGAGTAAATGATCAGTTATTTGAAGATATTGTAGCAGATGTTGAGACTAAAAGAGTAGATGCTGAAGATGACATGAGTGATTATCAGTGGTACCCGGTAATCATGGTGGGTGTAACATATACATTTTAACCCTTAATCCTACAGCATCAAGCTGTAGGTACTTGCTTTAGTTATTTATATACTCACTCCCCTTACCTTTTATAAAAATTTAAACAATATTTAGCTATAATCGCGTTCCTTATTTTAAAAATTTGGAAATACTCATGTAGTTATTCCTTGAATGGTTGCACTGTCTCATTTTGAGCTATGGTGTTGATGACTACAGCGGACTAAACCTAATATGAAGCAACTTATGCTTTTAACATACAAGCCTGAGTTATATTTTATAGATTTATTAAATCTATAAAAGATGACTCAGGCACTTATACCAAGGAGAAACTTATGGTAACAATGAAAGACTTACTCGAATGTGGTGTACACTTCGGACACCAAACAAGAAGATGGAATCCAAAAATGAAAAAATTCATTTTCGGTGCAAGAAAGAACATCTATATTATTGACCTTCAAAAAACACTTAGATACTTCAAATACACTTACAATGTTGTAAGAGATGCAGCAGCTGAAGGACAAACAGTACTTTTCGTTGGAACTAAAAAACAAGCAAGATCAGCAGTAAAAGAGCATGCTGAAAGATGTGGTATGCCTTACGTTGCTACAAGATGGTTAGGTGGAATGTTAACAAACTATCCAACAATGAAAAAGTCTATCAGAAAACTCGAAATTATTGAGCAGATGGAAGAGAATGGTCAACTTGATATGTTGACAAAAAAAGAAGCATTAATGCTTTTAAGAAAGAAAGAAAAATTAACATCATACCTAGAAGGTTTCAGACACATGAAAAAACTTCCAGACATGATGTTTGTTATTGATGCTGTTAAAGAGCATATCGCTGTTAAAGAAGCAAGAAGACTTGGTATGAAAGTTGTTGCACCACTAGATACAAACTGTGATCCAGATGTAGTTGACTACCCAATTCCAGGAAATGATGATGCAATTAGATCAATTAACCTTTTCTGTAAAGAGATGGCTGAAGCAATCATCGAAGGTAAAGCAGCGTATGCTGAAGCAAATGGTGGAGATGCAGAAGAGGTATCTTCAACAGAGATGGAAGAAGTAATAGCTGAAGCTGCAACTGAAGCAGATGTTGAAAAACTAGCTGAAGAGAAAGCAGCACCTGTAGCAGAAGCACCTGCTAAAGAAGAAGCAGGAGCATAAGTATGGCAAATTTCGGACCTAAAGATATTAAAAAACTTAGAGAGATGACTGATGCAGGAATGATGGACTGTAAAAAAGCTCTTACAGAAGCTGATGGTGATATGGATAAAGCAGTTGCATGGCTTAGAGACCAAGGTATGGGAGCTGCAGCTAAAAAAGCTGGAAAAGTAGCTGCTGAAGGTGCTATTGGTGTTAAAGTTGAGGGTAAGAAAGCGGTAATTGTTGAAATTAACTCTCAAACAGATTTTGTTGCTCAAAATGATAAATTTCTAGCTGTAATGTCAGATGTTGTAAATCACGCTTTTGATAACAGTATTGTTGATGCTGAGGCTATTAATGCTTCTGCTATTAATGGTGAGCCATTTTCTGAGTATCTATCTCAGCAGATTGCAACTATCGGTGAAAAACTTGTTGTAAGAAGATCTGCACTTCTTAGTGCTGATGAAAATGCAACAGTAAATGGTTATGTTCACTCAAATAAGCAAAATGGTGTTATCATCGAAGCTAAATGTGACTCTGCTGCAACTGCTGAAGCAATGACTCCAGTACTTAAAGAGATTGCAATGCATGCCGCTGCAATGTCACCATCAACACTCTCTTTTAAAGACTTTGATGCTACATTCGTAGCAGAAGAGACTAAAGGTAGAATTGTTGCTATTGAAAAAGAGAATGAAGAGCTTGTACGTTTAGGTAAAACACTTAAAAATGTTCCTACCTATATCTCTATGAGTCAATTGACCCAAGAGGTTATGGCAGAAGCTGAAACAGCGTTAAAAGCTGAGTTAGCAGCTGAAGGTAAACCTGAAAAAATCTGGGACAGAATTCTTCCAGGTAAGATTGCAAGATTTATTGCAGATAATACAACACTGGATCAAGAGCAATGTCTTCTTGATCAAAACTTTGTAATGGATGACAGTAAAACTGTTGCTCAGTATATTGCTGAAAAAGCAAAAGCTGCTGGTGGTACAGCAGAAATCACTAACTTCACAAGACTTGAAGTGGGTGAAGGCATTGAAGTAGCAGAAGAAGATTTTGCTGCAGAAGTTGCTGCACAAATGGGAAATTAATTAGATTACTATTCTCAACGTATGGTGTAACTCCCAACACACCATACGATTTTTTTATGTTAAAATATACAAAATATTTTAAAGGCACACTTTAATGTCAAAATCTCTCTTAAAAGCTACAAATATTTCTCATAGTTTTGATACCCTTCTGTTTTCTAATGTTAACTTTTCTTTAAATCCATCTGAAAGCATAGCTATAGTAGGACGTAGTGGTTCTGGTAAATCAACGCTACTACATATTTTTTCAACTTTCATAAAACCAGATCATGGTGTGGTAAAACTTTTTGATAAAGAGTTATATGAACAAAGTGACGAAGCCATTGAGTTACTACGTCGTTATGATGTAGGGATTATTTTTCAATTTCACTATCTTTTTAAAGGGATGAATGCGATGCAAAATGTTGAAGTAGCAACTATGCTTTCTGGTGGTGAGATAAAAGATAGCCTATTGGAAAAGTTAGAGATAAAAGATTTGATGCATCAAAAAATAAGTGAACTCTCTGGTGGACAGCAACAACGTGTTTCAGTTGCAAGAGTATTAAGTAAATCACCTCGTATTATATTTGCGGATGAACCGACAGGCAACTTAGACAAAGAGACAGCAAAACTAGTGATGGATGTTCTTCTTGACTACATAAAAGAGACAGATGCAGGACTTTTGCTTGTAACTCATGATGAAGCTATGGCAAAACGCTGTTCAACCATATATAAACTAGAAGAGACAGCACTACATCAACATTTATAGTTGATTTCACCTATATAACTCTCCATATTTTAAAAATTTCCCATTTTGTCACAATTATGTCACATATATGATGTATAATTATAGCAAATGCTACTATATTGGAAAGGTAAGTTATGAATAAGCAATGGTATTTAGAGTATGATAATGGTCAAAAGTATGGTCCAGTCTCTACAGATGAAGCAATAATGCATGTAAATAAAAATATCAACGGGTATGCATGGAGAGATGGATTTGCAGACTGGAAAGCTATTTCGGAGATAGGTGAACTTAATGGTGAAATAGCTGTTATGGCACCTCCATCTCGTATGACACTTGGACAGGTAAACAAAACAGATGAAATTGATTATGAAATATTTGGTGAAGACATACAATATGTTGAAATAGAACTAGACCCAGAAGAGAGTGTTGTTTCTGAGGCAGGAGCTATGATGTTTAAAGATAGTCACATTATTATGGATACCGTATTTGGTGACGGTTCTCACTCTAAAGATAATACCGGTACTTTAATGGATAAGCTTATGGGTGCAGGAAAACGTCTTATTACAGGTGAGAGTCTTTTTACAACAGTATTTACACATAAAGGAGAGGGTAAAGCTATAGTGGCATTTGGAGCTCCTTACCCAGGAAGGATTATTCCTGTAGATTTAGGAGAGCTTGGTGGTACGCTAATTTGTCAAAAAGATTGTTTTTTATGTGCTGCTAAGGGTGTTTCAATAGGCATACATTTTCAAAAGAAAATATTGACAGGTCTTTTTGGTGGAGAGGGTTTCATCATGCAGAAACTTGAAGGTGATGGCATGGCATTTATTCATGCAGGCGGAATGCTAAAAGAGATTAACTTAAAAGAGGGTGAGACTTTACATTTAGATACTGGGTGTCTTGTAGCAATGGAACCTCATATTCAGTTTGAAATAGAACAAGCAGGCGGTATAAAAACAGGTCTGTTTGGTGGTGAAGGGTTCTTCTTTGCAAAACTTAGAGGTCCTGGAAAGATATGGGTACAGTCTTTACCATTCTCAAGACTAGCAGGACGAATGCTAGCTGCTGCTCCGCAAGGTGGAGGTTCAGACAAGGGTGAAGGTTCTGCTTTAGGTATGTTAGGTGACCTAGCAATTGGTGATAGATTTAATTAAGGAGTAAAAAATGGATCAGTTTACAGAAACAACAAGAACAGGATATGGACAAAATATAGGTAACTCATTTAAGGGTATATTTATTGGTATACTACTTATTATAGGCTCTATTATATTATTGTGGTGGAATGAGGGAAGAAGTGTAGAACAAGCTACTGCTTTAGCAGAGATGCAAACAAATATTATTACACTACCTAATACTAAATATGATATTAAAAATGAAAACAAAGCGATATTGTTACAAGGATTAGCAAAACCTCTTAATCAAATAACTGACCCTGAATTTGGTGTAACTACAGATGGTTTAGTCTTAAGAAAACATGTAGAGATGTATCAATGGAAAGAGAATACAAGTAGTAAAAGTGAAGATAAACTAGGAGGCTCGACAGAGACAGTTACTACGTATAGTTATGTTAAAGAGTGGTCATCATGGCAGATAGACTCTTCATCATTCAAGCATCCTGCGAATCATCAAAATCCATTGATGACACATAAAAGTGAAACATTCTCTACAGATGCACAGTTGGGTGATTATTATTTGAGTAAAAATGTTGTAAGCCATATTGGGGCATCAGATAGTTATCAAGGTTTAACAACTATGCCAGAACAAATAGGTGTGGCAAGAAATTATAAAAGCTATTTATATATTGGTTTTACACCACAAACACCAAGCGTTGGTGATATGAAAATTACTTATACTTATGCACCTTCTGCTGTCTATACCTTTGCAGGAAAATCTTACAATAAAACTTTAACATCGTATACAACTAAAAATGGTAAATCATTTATGTTTGTACGTAATGGAAAAGTATCTGCCGAGACTATTTTTAAAGAAGAGCTAGATGCAAATAGTCTATTGACATGGATACTTAGAGGAGTTGGACTGCTTATTATGTTTATAGGATTCTCAATGGTTATGGGACCATTAGCTACTATAGCAAAAGTAATACCAATGCTTGGCTCTTTAGTAGGTGGTGCAACAGGTATTATTGCTGGAGTACTTACACTTATTTTAGGTTCTGTAATTATTGCATTGGCTTGGTTTACCTCAAGACCTCTTCTTTCACTGGGTATTTTAGCTGTAGGTGTAGCAATAGCAGTTGCAATGGCAAAATTTGGGAAGAAAAAAGAGCAAGAGCCAATGGAAAATAGTGCTTCTTCTTCAACACCTCCTCCAAGAAGTGATGCTACTCCACCACCTAGATCATAGTATCTAGGGAATAGTAAAAAATGAAAAAATTAGTAGTAATAAGTTTACTTATTTTGTCATTGAGCTTAATACAAGCCAATGACTTTAGTGCTAAAATATTGTTAGGAAAACATCATACTGAAAATCTGTATGGTGAGTGGACTATAGAAAAAAGAGATGCAAAGAGTAAAAAGTTTTATGGAAAAATAGAGAGAACAAAATCTTATGGGAATGTTTATAATATAGTAGAAAATAGTGATATAGAGGTGTATGATATTGCTTACTATAAGAAGTATTTTTTAGGGAAGAACTATTATGAGTTTTTTTGGAAGAAAAAAGAAAACAAGGCTTATTTTGATGCAAACTCAGAGAAAAAAAATGCAACTATTTCACCTATCCCTTCTGTAAAATTACGTATTACAAATTTATATAATAAAAAGATTACACTCTTATATATTAAAAATAAGAATATTTTCCAAACGGGTGGAATGGCAAGTATAAACTTAGGTAAGGTATCTCCAAAAGTTAAAGAAGGTGCTATGGAACTCTCATGGAATAGTACAGATAAGATGAAATTCCCAAATGATTATATTATCGATAGCGGAAAAGTACTTGATTTACCTTTAACTTTATGGGTAAAAAATGCAGCACATGGTGATGGAAATGGTGCATTAACTTATGCACTTGAGATGCACTATCTTAAAGATAAAAAACAATACAAAGAGATGCTTCTTATCATAACACAAGCAGATGGTGAGGGGTATGATGCAGGTGGAATAGCACCTCTTAATTAGTAAAAAATTTTTATATTTGGAAGAAAAATAAAAGAAATGGTGAAAATAAAATGAAAAAAATATTGTTAATTATTATGTTTATGGTTATAGGTATCTATGCTAATACTTTAGAAATATATAAAGCTCAGTGCGATAAAAAAGTAGCAGAGAGTTGTTATGAAGTGGCATTAGTACTTGAAAAAAATGCAACAGTAAAAAAAGAACAATTGAAAGTTGCTGAGCTGTATGCTAAGTCTTGTATGTTGGGTTTTGGAGATGGTTGTGTAAATCTTGGTATAACATTTTTAAATGGTAATAAAGGTATCATAAAAAACCCTAAAAGAGCCAGTAACTTTTTTATGAAGGCATGTAAAAACAAAAGTTATCAAGGTTGTGTAAATCTTGGATATATGTATTACACAGGTGAAGGTTTAGAGAAGAATGAAAAATATGCCATTAAACTTGCTAGTATGGGATGTGAACAGAATATCTCTATGGGTTGTAGAAATCTAGGCGTTGTTTATCATCAAGGCTCTAAAAAAGTTATCAACTATAAAAAAGCGTTAAAAGCCTATAATAAGGGTTGTATTGGCGGAGATATGATTGCATGTAATAATTTAGGATCTATGTATCAGTTTGGAAGTGGGATATACAAAGATTTTAAAAAAGCAATAGAGTTTTACGAAAAAGCCTGCAATGGTACCTATGTGAGAGCGTGTTCTAATCTTGGTTTTATGTATGAAAAAGGCTTGGGAGTGAAGAGTAGTTATGCTAAAGCAGAGCCTTATTATCGTATCGCTAGTGACTACGGTGATATGTATGGTCAACATAATATGGCACTGCTTTACTTTACAGGAGTATATCTTGAAGAAGATATACCTAAAGCATTAGCACTATTTAAAAAAGCATGTGACAGTGGATTTGAGTCATCATGTAAATATTATCAATTTATAAGTAGGAAAAGATGAAACTTTTAAAAGCGATGTTTGATACTTCGATTTTATTGAAAATAATAGTAAATATAGTAATAGTTACAGCGATTGTAGGTTTATATATTTTAGGATTATATTTACTGCTTACGGTAATTATTACTGGAAACCTTGCTTTTTTGCAAATTTTATCTTCATTGACTATTCTTATGTATGTGTGGTACGGTATGATTATCTTTCTTCCCTTTCTTCTTTTTTTAAAATTTACAAAGGAATCAAGGTACTATATACTTCCTCTAGCAAAAGCTTATGGAGTAAAACTCTCTATTATAAAAAACATAGAGAAAGACAAAGAGAAGGATGAAATAAAATTTTATATTTTTGCAGCTATACTTTTTGCTGTTACTATTATCACGCTTTTTGTTAAAACAGATCCCTATTTTCTACCTATAGCATTCATACCTCTTTATATCTTAATTTATAAAAATTGGATGAATGGTTTATCGCTTGCATTGGGTGAAGCGTTTAGATTAAGTTATGAAAAAAATAAATCTCCATATATCATGCGTGGATTTTTCTTTATTTTTTTGATGCATATACCGATTGTGTGGTTTTTCCAACCATGGATGCTACAAGCATTAGCAGATGTATTTTTTAAACAACAAGCAGAAGAGAGTGCTATAGATAAAATGAAGAGCAAAAATGTTTAAAAAAATACTTATAATAATATGGATAATGGTTTTACCATTATTGCTTTTTTCTTTTGAAGATATGATGTGTAATTACTGCCATGGTAATGTATTTGGTGTATCTAAATTACAATCAAAAGAGGAGTGGAAAGTACTGACTTCTGATGACGGGAAACAACTTCAAGAGATTCATCAGTACAATTTAGGAGTCTTGGCATATTTACAGAGTGAATATTATGACCAAAAAGAGTTGTATGATTATGTATCTTTTCATGCTAATTATCAACGTGATATTATTGTAAAAGAGAACATAAAAGAGTGTACAAAATGTCATAAGGACCTTAAAAATATATGGTCAAGAAAAAGTTGGTTGAATTTAACTTCTCTTGACCCACTAAAAGAGGCACATAAAGAAAACCTAGATGTTCTTAAGGTACTTGACTCTAAAAAATTTATGAATGTTTTAACTATGTTTATAGAAACTATGCAGTCAAATGCTCCTAGTGTGGTAGAGAAAGAAGTTTTAAATATAGAAGAGAGATGTATAAAGTGCCATGATAGAAGTATGGATCTCTCTAATTTATGGAGTAAAAATCAGTGGGATGACCTATTGAAGTCTTTAGATACATTAAAAACGATACATAAAAATGAACTAAAAGTTATACCGTTTATAGAGTCTGATAAATTTAAGAAGTATTTAGCAGATTTTATAGAGTCTATAAAATTTCAAGCTTCAGATAGAAAAAAAGATTCAGTAGTTAGTATCTATTCTAAAGAAAATTATAAAAAAATAGAATTAAAAATATTTGAATTTAAAGATGAAAAAACTGTATTTACCTATAAAAAGATGGATGGTGAAAAAGAAGAGGCAGAAAAGATTTATAAACGTATTAAAGAGTATTTTGATAAATGTAATATTGATACGCCTATTACCCTTAAATTAAGAGATAATGGCTGGAGTACTGTAGGTAGTGATGTTATTATGTGGGTATTGACTTTATCTTTATCTGATATAAGAAGTTCTATGAGTGTCACATTAGAAGCTACGCAAAATGGAAAAAGCCATTTAGCTACACAGAAGATTACCAATACAATGGGATGGTTTAATAATACTAAAGAGAGTGACACAGTTTTTACTGTTTTAGAGAAACTTATGCAAGAGATTGAAAAAGAGTTAATGCTAACTTGTACACCATAGTAGGAGATAAAAGTGATAAAGTTAGTGTATCTATTTTTAGTTTTTAGTCTGTTAGTCTTCACAGGGTGCGGAAGTGTAGAGGAGGCAAGATACAAAAGAGATAGTACCACACAGATAGTTACAGATACTAAAACGCGATTACAGTGGCAAGATAATGAAGACACTGCTTCAGATGAAGTGGTTCTCAAATGGGAAGAGGCTATTAGATACTGTAAAACATTGGCACTAGGTAACTATAGTGACTGGAGGTTAGCAGATAGAGATGAGCTATATGAACTTACAGATGTTAAAGCAGTCGTAGGTAAAAGAAAGACAGATCCTATATTTAGCCATGTTGTGGCTGCTGGGTATTGGACAGATACAGTAGTACCTCGCGATGAAAAATCAGCATTTTATATCAACACATTTACTGGTGGTCTGCATTGGTTCTCTAAAGAAAAACTCTTATTTGTGCGTTGTGTACGAGATGAATAGTAGTAGAGTTCTTGCAAAACTTGGAAGTGATGCTTCAGCTTCACCATGTGACGAGGCTAAAGCCATCGTTTCCGATAGGTTTTGCAAGATGTCTAGTATAAAATCCATACTTTAAAAAGGAAACAGTCATGTTAGAAGAGGTGTTTTGGGATCAGTGGTATTGGTGGTGGCTGTTGAGTGTTCTCTTTTATTATAGTGCTGTGCTTGAAAAATCTGTAGGAATCCAAAACTTGATTTCTGTACCTATACGTTATGCTCCAGCAGAAGGAGTTGGCGTGTTGCTTTCTGGTTTGGTCTATGATACTTTTACAGAGCATCGTGATTTTATTGCCGCTATTTTGGAACTTAAAGTACTTGGATTTATAGAGATAAATAAAAAAACAAATGGCGATATTTTACTTCTACCTACAGAAAAAGAGCGTATAAATATCACTCCTCAAGTAGAGTATTTACTGAATAAAATTCTATTTGTCGGCAATAGAGAGTCTTATCTAATCCCTAAAAAACTTTATGTAAGATACAATCAAAATGAGTCACAACCTACTCAACGGTATAGAGAGATTTTAGAAGATTATCATAAAGTAAACCTAAAAGCTTCTCAGTGGGTAGTTTCTGAGGGATACATGGATATTAATCCAAAGAAAGAGAGAAGTGTGTTTGTAAGTATCTCATCACTCCTGGTTGCTATTTTACTTGTGCTTAGTTATTTTTCGGGGATGGTGTCTGATTTTTTTGCCTATATTGCTTTCTTTTTTATCTATTTTCCACTTTTCTTTGTTGTTTATAGTAAAAGTTTAGTAGGTAAAGTTTTTGCAGGTATATTCCCCACTATCATTATATGGCTCATTGTATCAAATGATGAACTTAGAGCAGTACTTTTTGAAGAGTTACACTTATGGCTCTATATCGTAGTACTTGTAGCTCAAGGAGCATTTATATTTACTTATGAGTTTGTAGGTACACTAACGCCTAAAGGAAAGAAAATAAGAAATCATCTGCAGGGTTTCAAGCATTTTCTCAAAAGAGTTAAAAAAGATGAGGTGCAAAGAGCTAAAAAAGAGAACCCAGAATATATAGATCCCACTTTGCCATATATGGTACTTTTTGGAATTGAAAAGTATGAACTCAATCTTGATGATATGAAGCATTTAGCACGTTAAGAGGCTTATAATGAAACAACTACATTTACTAAAAAGTATTATGATTGTTTTTATGATACTTAGTAGTGCAGTCACAGCAGAGCATATAGAGAACTTTGAAGTAAATATTACCCTGGAACCAAGTGGTGAATTTGTAGTCACAGAGTCTATTTTGTATGATTTTAATGAAACTAAAAAGCATGGAATCTACAGAGAGATACCTTTCAAAACTTATATTTCAGGTAACGAAGAAGGTGAAATATGGGGGATGTGGTTCGATATTGGTTTAGATAACTTTTCTGTGAAGATGGATGGAGAAAAGGTAGCGTGGACAAAGTCTCAAGAAGAGCGTATGCTCTTTATCAAAATTGGATCAGAGTCAACATGGAAATCACAAAAACATCTTTATACAATTACGTATCGTTGTCGCAATGCCATTATGCCTAGCTCTTTTAGTCAAGACAGAGACAAGTTTCATTGGAAGGCGATAGGAGCTGGTTGGAGTGTGCCAATTATCCGCAGTGAAGTAAATCTATTTTTGCCAAATAGATTACATAAAGATAACATAACACTCATGAACTCTTCTAAAGAACAGAAGAGAAGTGAGTGGCTAAATAGGCATCATTTAAAGTTTCAAACTTCTCTTCCTTCTCTTACGGTGTTTGCAGAGTTCCCACGTGGTATTTTGTCTCAAAGCGGAGAGGAGAAGATAAAACAGGGCATAGTACATTTTCAGAAAATTGCTAAAGAAAAAGCCACAATAGACGCAGAAAATAAGGCATATAAAGAGCAGTATTTAGTAAGCGTTGAGTTAAAAAAAGAGAGTAGAAAAATATATGGATTACTCTATTGGTTACTATTTTTTATATTGCTTATCTTTGTATGGTTAAAAAGAGACAAATTAGGATTGAGTCAAAGTCATAGAAGTATCGTTGTTCGGTATGTTGCACCTAAGGATATTTCCATTCTACAAGCAGGGCTACTGTGGGACAAAAGTGCAGACGATGAAGACTTCTATGCCTCACTGTTAGAACTGGCTCACTTGGGTCATTTAAGCATAGAGGAGAAAGAGAAAAATATAATTTTTAAAAAGATTTCTAAAAATAGCAAGTATCTTAGTGAAGACCAACATGCAGTACTTCATGCACTTTTTAAAAATGGCACGACATTCTCCACACAAAAAGTCCAACATGAGCAAAGACGCAAACTTCACGATGAGGTGAGTAAGATAGGTGATAGGCTTTATGACTGGGCATTAAATGAAGAATACACCGTAGAACATTTCTCTAAAGCAAAGTGGAACTTCCTAAAAATTATTTTAGGTGTTGTTTTACCACTTTTTGCTATGACTATCTATATGGCAACGGTAAAACACTATTCAGCTGAGGGGGTGACTTATCTGCTTTTTTGTGGCTTTGTTGCACTTTTGCCTGTATTAATCGTCTCTTTTTTCCGTATCTCCTTGCTATTTAAACTTATGGCTATAGTTTTTGGTATAGGATTTTTAGGTGTACTCATGACATTTAAACTTTTTCCTATGCAAAGTGGTATTTTATTTTTAGATGTGTTGCAAAGCTCTATTATGGCTTCACTGATGATAGTGGTACTATCTGTGGTGGTCTATACGAGAATGGGTCGCTACACCGCCAAAGGGGTTGCGGTACAAGAGCATCTCAAAGGTTTAGAGATGTTTATGCGATTGGTTAAAGAAGATGAGCTGAAAAGGCGTATAGAAGAGGAGCCTGAGTACATGGAAAAACTGCTTCCTTATGCAATGCTTTTTGGACACATAGACCATTGGCTGAAGATGTATGACTTACTAAAAGTACCCTCTCCAAAATGGAGTAAAGGTAGCCTTAGTCAAACAATGCATAACAGTTTTTTACATGCTTCAAATAAACATACAACTACAAGTAATTATGGCACTTATAGTGTATCTAGTAGTTCAGGAAGTTCAAGTAGTAGCTCATACGGAGGCGGAGCAGGTGGCGGAGGCGGAGGGTCATGGTAGGAGGCATTAGCTCTTACAGGTAATTAAAATAACTTTCAAAGAGAATATCACGTATTACAGCTAATGTAAAAATAGTAATAAAACTGATATGAAATCCATAAAGTAAAATATTATGGTGATCCATCTCTTTATAAGGAAAGTATTTATACATGCGGTTCATTATATCAAGCTACTTCGCCTGAGCGATAAGTACACACTCTAAAAGTTTATCGATGTCTCCATCCAAAATGGCATCTACATTGGTGAAGGCTTGGTTACTTCTTGTATCTTTTACCTGTTGGTAGGGTTGCATGACATAAGAGCGTATTTGGTGTCCCCAGCCGATGTCAGATTTTTCTACACCATCTATGGCAGCTTGTTTTTTTGCCATTTCATACTCATAGAGACGTGACTTTAGCATTTTGAGTGCAGAGGCTTTGTTTTTATGTTGGCTTCTGTCGTTTTGACACTGAACAATGACATTGGTAGGAATATGCGTAATACGAATAGCAGAGTCAGTAGTATTGACATGTTGCCCTCCTGCACCTGAAGCACGGTAAGAGTCGATACGGATATCTTTATCTTCAATGACAATGTCAATATCATCATTAATTTCAGGAGAGACCATCACAGAACTAAATGAAGTGTGACGTTTTGCATTGCTGTCAAAAGGAGAGATGCGTACCAGTCTATGGATGCCGTTTTCTACTTTGAGGTATCCGTAAGCATTTTCACCCTTTACCATGAATGAAACATCTTTTATCCCCGCTTCCTCCGCAGGTTGATGGTCAAGTATTTCAACTTTAAAACCACGACGTTCAGCCCAACGCAAATACATACGATAGAGCATATTTGCCCAGTCTTGAGACTCTGTTCCACCAGCTCCAGGATGAATGGAGACGATGGCATTGTTTGTATCATGTTCTCCAGAGAGCATCATTTGAACTTCAAGGGCATTGGTACTCTCTTGGAGGCTAGATGCATCTTCATAAAGCATTTCAAGTGTCTCTGTATCTTCTTCTTCTTTAGAGAGTTCAAAATACTCTAAGGCATCATGAACTGCATCATACGCATTGTCATACGTTGCCAAAATACGTTCAGTTTTGGTTTTCTCTTGAGAAACTTTTCCTGCATGGGTCGCATCGTTCCAGAAGTTTTGATCTTGTTGCATCAGTTCTATGTCTGCTAGTCTCTCTTTGAGTGCATCAGGTTTGACAATATTTTTAATATTTTCCATTTTAATTGTGAGTGTTTTAAGGAGTTCACTGTATTCATAAGCATCCATTGGAAGAAGTCCTTTTATTTATATAGATTATTTTGGTAAGATTTTATCAAAATATAGTAGAGATAGAGGTTAGAATATGGTTATTGTACATACAATAGAAGCGTTACAAGAGGCGAAAAAAAGATTGTCAGGTAGTATAGGTTTTGTACCTACTATGGGTGCTTTGCATCATGGACACCTCTC
The DNA here is from genome assembly GCA_034659695.1 of Campylobacterota bacterium. Taxonomy (GTDB): domain Bacteria; phylum Campylobacterota; class Campylobacteria; order Campylobacterales; family Sulfurovaceae; genus Sulfurovum. Next base: position 44,033 of record JAYEHY010000037.1, read on the forward strand.
TCTTGTACGCCAAGCAAAAGAGGAGAATAAGCATCTTATCGTCTCTATTTTTGTAAATCCTACACAGTTTTTAGAGGGTGAAGACTTAGATGCCTACCCTAGAAAAGAGGAAGCAGACATCAAAATATGTGAACTCTCAGGGGTAGATATACTCTTTATGCCTACTATAGAGCAGATGTACGAAAAAGATGAACTCTGTATAGGTGCTCCTGCTTTAAGAGGGTATATCTTAGAAGGAGAAAAACGCCCAGGACATTTTGATGGTATGCTACAAGTTGTCATGAAACTACTTAACCTTTCAAGTGCCTCAAAAGCATATTTTGGAAAAAAGGATGCACAGCAGTTAGCACTCATTACCCAAATGGTAAAAAATTACTTTTTAGATGTTGAGGTAGTAGCCTGTGACATCGTAAGAGATGAAAATGGTTTAGCACTGAGTAGCCGAAATGTATACTTAAGTGAAGAGGAGAGACAAAGAGCTTTAGCCCTCCCGAGGTCACTAAAACGTGCCACCAAACTCGTAATGTCAGGTGAACGAAATGTAGTAAGCATAAAAAGACAAATGCTTCAAATTCTCCAAGAGACCGACGAGGTAGAGTACATAGCCATAGTAGACAGAGAGTTCAATGCCCTGGAAAATATAGAAATAGGCAACACCATCATCTTAGTAGCCGCATGGGTAGGCAAACCAAGACTTATTGATAATTTGTGGATATGAGTTTTGTTTATTTTTTAACATCTTGTTGTCTTGTGAAGTCTTATAGCAAATAGAAGTAAAATCATAAGGCTATTTTCAGCATAGGATTGCTAAAGTATCAGAACTATCACGACCTGCTATTTATGGGGTTGTCAAGAGGAATAGGCAATGCATTATCGTTATCTTCTTAGTCCTGTTTTTACCATTTGAACTGTATTATACTGCCCAAAAATGCCAAGAGTATTAGTGACCCAAACCAAGTTAAGCATATAAAAGAGGTACTCAAATCTAGGGTAGGAGATCGTTTAATTATTGCCCAGATGGGTGGGGACATAGGCAAGGCTACTATTGCCAAAATCAATGACAATGAAGTGCTTCTTGCAGATGTGACACTAGATAAAAAACCACCAGCCAAACTTGACTTGACCGTTGTTCTTGCCCTGCCTCGTCCAAAAGTGCTACGAAGACTGATTATGGATATGACCTCTCTTGGTGTCAACAAACTCATCATCGTCAATAGTTACCGTACACAAAAAAGTTACTGGCAAAGCCCACTCCTAAACCGCATAGATGAGTTTGTTTTTGAAGGCTTACAGCAGGCTATAGATACAGTGCCTCTAGTTGTTGAGTTTAAAAAACGCTTTAAGCCATTTGTTGAAGATGAATTTCCTGCCCTATTACTAGATAAAGAGCAAGACAATGCAGTCATCGCTCACCCCTATGCTACACAATCTTGGAAAACCTATCTTGATGTTGTAAGGGAAAAGTCTAACACTAAAGAGACGATGCCAAAGGTACTATGCATCGGAGCAGAGGGTGGGTGGATAGACTATGAAGTTGACCTGCTTTGCAAGCATGGCTGCACATCAGTGAGCTTAGGAGAGAGGATTCTGCGAACGGAGACTGTGGTGAATGTGTTGCTTGGTCATTGGTTAAAAGAGTGACAGACTATAATGCTTGAACCTAATTATTAATGGACACTTTTGATGTCCATATAATAAGTGTTTACGATATATTTACGTTATAATGGGGTTAAATAAATAGTTATCTGAAAACAAACACTTCTAATATCTTAAATTATTAAAATAATAGTTAACTTTGGATAAAATAGACATTCAACATAAAATTAGTGTTTTAAAATTCAAATTATATAAAATTTATAAATAACATTACAAAATGACATACTTTTAAAGAAACTTAAAATTTATTGTTATACTTTTTCAAAAGATGGGGGAGTATAATGAAAACACCAAGTTTATTTGATTTTATAAATAAATCACAAGGAAAAAATATAAAAGCTTTAACATATATTTCACTTTTTAGCAGTGCTGGTATCGGTTGTTATGGATTTAAACAACAAGGTTTTAAATGTATCGCAACTAATGAATATTTAGAAAAAAGAATTAAAATACAACAATACAACAATAAGTGTGAATTTGATAGTGGTTATATTCAAGGTGATTTATCAACTCAAGAAATTCAAAATAAAATTTATAAAGAGTTAGAAAATAATAATATAAAAGATTTAGATATTTTAATTGCAACTCCACCTTGTCAAGGTATGTCTGTTGCAAATCATAAAAAAAATAACGAAACAAAAAGAAATTCATTAGTTGTAGAATCAATTAAGATAGTTTCAAAAATAAAACCAAAATTTTTCGTATTTGAAAATGTAAGAGCATTTTTAAATACCATTTGTACTGATACTGATAATATTGATAAACCAATCGAAGAATCTATAGAATTAAATCTCGGTGGAGACTATAATATACTATCAAAAGTAATTAACTTTAAAGAGTATGGTTCGCAATCAAGCAGAACAAGAACCCTTGTCATTGGTACAAGAAAAGATTTAGTTAATATAAGTCCTTATCAACTATTTCCAAAACAACAAAAAGCAAAAAAATTAAAATCATTAATTGGTGATTTAGCATCTTTAAAAATAATGGGTGAAATATCTGATAATGATATTTATCATTCTTATAGAAATTTTGATACAAAGATGTTATCTTGGATTGAAAATATTAAAGAAGGACAATCAGCCTTTGATAATGTAGAACCAACAAGAATACCTCATAAAGTAATTGATGGTGAAATTATTTTTAATAAAAATAAAAATGGTGATAAATATTCAAGATGGTACTGGGATAGAGAAGCTCCTTGTATTCATACAAGAAATGATATTTTAGCTAGTCAAAGCACAATACATCCTTCTGATAATAGAGTATTTAGTATTAGAGAGTTAATGAGAATGATGACAATACCATCTGAATTTAAATGGTCAAATATTGATTTTAATACAATTAACAATTTATCATACGAAGAAAAAAAGAAATATTTAAAACAAGATGAGTTAAATATAAGACATTGCATTGGTGAAGCAGTACCAACTGAAATTTTTAAACAAATAGCTCAAAATGTAAAAAAAGTTTTAAAACATAAAGTCTTATCAATTAATGAATGTGAAAAAATCATTCAAGAATATAATTTGCAAGATATAGATACTTTACAAAATTTTATTATCAATAATAATCATAAATATGATTTAAATACTCTTTATAATATTACTGAACTATCAAATATAAAAAGAACTGATACAAAAGCATATTTTACTAGAGAAGATATTGTTTATAATGTTATAAGTAAACTTCCTAAATTTAAAAATAAAAAGACTATAAAGATACTTGAACCATCAGTTGGAATAGGTAATTTTTTACCTTTATTATTTAAAAAGTATGAAAATACACAAAATGTTATTTTAGATATTATTGATATTGATAAAGACTCATTAGATACATTGAAAGTATTATTAACTAAAACCAATATACCTAAAAACTTTAGTATTAACTTTATTAATGAAGACTTTTTACTGTGGGAACATAGCTATCAATATGATTTAGTAGTTGGTAATCCTCCCTATGGGAAAGTAATAAATAACAAAGCCTTATTAAGTCAATATAAATTAAATAGTGATAATAAAAATACAAATAATTTATTTTCATTTTTTATTGAAAAATCAATAAAAATTTCTAAATATGTATCTTTGATAATTCCAAAAAGTTTAATTAATTCTCCAGAATTTAATCATACTAGAAAAATTCTTGAAAGTAAAAACTTACATTCTATTACAGATTATGGCGAAAAGGCTTTTAAGGGCGTAAAAATCGAAACTATTAGTTTTTTATTAGATACTTATAAAAAAGACAAATTCAATAGAGTTAAAATTGAAAGTTACATTACGAATACAATAATGTATCAAGATAAAGATTATATATTTTCTAAAGAGTTTCCGTATTGGTTAATTTACAGAAATAGCTTTTTTGATACTATTGTAGATAAAATGGAACTTGATATTTTTGAAAGCTTTAGGGATAGACAAATTACTAAAAAACATACTTTAAATAGTGGAAATATAAGAGTTTTAAAATCAAGAAATATTGCTAATAATAGCATTAAAAATATAGACAACTATGATTGTTTTATAAATGAAATAGATAGTTTTGTAGTATCAAAATATTTGAATCAAAACGATATAGTACTTATTCCAAATTTGACCTATAATCCAAGAGCGACTTTTTTACCTAAAGATACTATAACTGATGGTTCTGTTGCACTTTTAAAAGCTAAAAACAACATAAATGTCACTGCTGATCATTTAGATTACTACAGCAGTAATGAATTTACAGAATATTATAAAATTGCAAGAAATAGAGGAACAAGATCTTTAAATATTGATAATAATTCTGTTCAATTTTTTGGACTATTAAAAGAGATATAGATAGAATAACTTAAGCAAAAGGAAAAATAATGTACCAAGCAAATTTTGGAGCAAATAATCCATCACAAATTCGATTTTCTAATCAGAATGAATACTACCAAGCATTAGGATTTTTAGCAAAATCGGATGGAACAACATCTATTCATTGGGAAAATAATGAAAACCAAGGAGCATGGGGAAGTGAAGGTAGGATTCACTTTTTAATTACTAATCCTCCTATTCCTGGTTATTTTAAATTAACAGCAGGAAGACCTGGTGTAGAACATCGTACTAACTGTAATGAATTTATTCAAAATATTGTAACCAATCATAGTTTTATAATGGGAGACACCCAAAATATCATAGCTATAAGAAAGACAATACCAGAAAACTATATTAGCGATTTTAATCACGGATTAACACTCTAACATATTATGAAAAATAAAATAGAAATATATTTAAATACTATTGATTTAGATATTAGAAAAACAGGCAATGCTAGATTTTTTGATCAAAAAGTTCAACCAGATGTCCTTAGTGCTGTTTGTGAGTGTATTTTACATTGTATTGATGAAAAAGATTCCTTTAATGTTAATGATGTAAGGTATTGTGAGTATTCAAATGAATTAGTAACTGAAATATTTAATAAGCCTGAAATAAAAAAAGCAGATAATGAATATGATAAGTTTTTTTCTCAACCATTGAAAATGTTAGCTTACAGTGGACTTATTAGTGAAACTAAAAAAGGTCGTTCTAATGAATATAAAATTATTGAAAAGGGCTTTATTGAATATATCTCACTACGAGATAGAAATGCATATTATTTTCTAACAATATATCTTGAAAAGGTTTTAAAAGATAGTAATATATGGAAATATTTCGATAATTTTTTTAAGATACAAGATAAAAATTCACTTTATGAATTAAGAACTAAATATGTAGATTTTATTATACAGAATACTCCAATCAAGAAAGAACTTGAACCTATTAGAATTTTTAATCCACTCCTAAATACTTTATGTTTTAAATATAAAAAGCTTGGCAGTAAGTTAGGTGATGTAGCTGAAATAAATTACAATGATTTATTATATAATAGAGTAAATTGGAGAGATATAACAAAAGATAAATCTATGACACGAGAGACATTTAATAACATCTTTGTAAATGAAAATATTGATAATATCAAATCTTATAAATATCATATAGAAAAGACAAAACGATTCGTAAAAGCTATTCATAAAAATAGTGAAATACATAGATTTGACACTTATCCTGCTACTCAAGCTCATCATATATTTTTATCATCACAATTCCCAGAATTAGCTGATATTCCAGAAAATATTATTGCAATAACTCCAAACCAACATTTCTATAGAGCTCATCCAAAGAATAAAACAAGTGTAATAGATAAATCATATCAAGCTATTTGTTTAATATCAAAACTAGATACTATAGAAAATGACTACAGAAATGATTTAGGTAATTATTCAAAAGAAAATTTTATAGATATTGTCAATATTGGGCTAGGAATAGATATTCATCATACAATAGACTTTGAAGAATTAAAGCATAACATAATTACTTATTACACTTAAACAGATAACAAAACCTTGGAACTAATAAATTTTCTAGGAGCCTGTCGGATTAACCCCTCTCAAACCCATAATTAGATATAATAATAAATATTCATAAGTACATATTCTATCAAGGCTCTACCCATATGATAACATTCAAAGCAAACAATAGAAACCA
>JAYEHY010000038.1:0-50103 GCA_034659695.1 Campylobacterota bacterium
CTTGCATAGGCATCTACTGCACCCTCTACAAGTCTATCTGTAATAAAATGGTTAAATCTTGCATTTATAATTGCTACTTTTTTGCTCTTGTTTACTTGTAAATTACCTTCAACTGTTATCATCTATTCTATCCTTTAATCGTTATTGATTTTATTTAATAGACATCTTGCAAAACCTATCGGAAACGATGGCTTTAGCCTCGTCACATGGTGAAGCTGAAGCATCACTTCCAAGTTTTGCAAGAACTCTAATTAATTCTTTTTTGAAAAAGCTACAAGTAGCCCAGACAATATAACCAAGATTATACCCAAAACTGTCCAAATATCAGGTATAGGGTCTCCAAGCATTACCCCTATCACTACAGCAAAGACAATATTGCTGTAACTTATAGTACCAACAATTCCTGCCTTTGTTAACTCATACGCTTTGGTCATAAGCAGTTGAGAAATAGTAGCAAATATACCTACTGCAGTAACATACATCCACTCTATCCCTGTAGGCATAATAAACTCTGCAAACATCCAGTCAAAATCTTCTGAAACGCTCACATAAGGGGTAATCAACATTAAAAAGAGCGGTGCAACTGTACCTACACCCATAAATGACATTACAATAGCACGTGTATCATAGTACTTTCTTAACTCTCGTATTGAAGTGTATGCTAACGCAGCACCAATACCGGAAAAGATACCCAAGATATCATACTTATCAAAAGAACCACCCTGAGGTTGAGCCACAAGCAGTATACCTATAAACCCTAAGGCAATAGCAAAAAGTGCATTTCTATGTAACTTTTCATTTAAAAACAGATAAGCAAATATTGCTACAAAGATAGGTGAAGTTTTATTGTAGGTTACTGCTTCACCTAGAGGAATGTGTGCCATTATGTAAAAGTATGCCAGTAGTGCTGCAAAACCCATAGAACCACGAAATAGCAGAAGAAAAGGCTTCCCTCCTATCTGCTTTAAAGGCACTTTATAAATGGCAATACCCACTAAAATAACACCAAATATATTTCTAAAAAATGTCACCTCTACAGGAGGCAATACTTGACTGACTACTTTAGCAAACCCACCCATAACAGCAAAACTTAATGATGCTAACAACATAAAAAGGATACCTCTATCCATATTTTTAATCATCTGTTTCAAACTAATCCACCCTGAATTTTTCGCAAGTGTAGCATATTAATGGACAAATTTGGGGTATTATATTATTTAACACGCTGTATTTTTGCATCTCCATAGAGAAGAATATCTTTTATCACTGAAGATTGAATATAGCCATCAGAAGCAATAGAAATTAAAATATCACCTTTTTTCTTTTTAAAGTTTTTTTGATGGATTAAGGCTTTTGCATATAGACTTGCTCCCTTACCTAAATCTTTTATATACGGATATTCCTGTTTTTTATTTGGGATAGTTATTTGTACTTTTCCATTCTGTTTTTCAAGTCCTACAACTTTAAAACTGTACTTCCTGCCCCTCTTTTTAACCACAACTCCTAAGTTAAAATAAACCGTTAATAAATCATCTTTTGTATAAAAATCTAATTTTTCTGTTTTATTTTTTATAAGTTTTCCATCTTTCCATTTTTTATATGTTTTAGTAATAAATCTGTTTTTATGATTAAACCTGTACTCTTTATGAACCGTTTTATTTTTACTTTTTTGTATTGATATATAACTATCACTTACCATTAATCCATTTACCATACGACCTTTTGAAATATGTGTTTCATTATGCCCTCTAAGTAAAAGTTTAGCTGTACCCATAACTTTTATTTTTGTCTCTATCTCATAAGTATTGGTATTTTTTGTAATTTTTGTCTTTAATTTACCTACTGTACCAAAAATTCCAAATTTTGCTTTATAGTTGATGTAATCTACCGTTGCACTAGACTGAGTCATCAATAAAAAAGTGAGAATTAAGAAGTGAAAAAACTTTTGTATCATTATAAAATCCTTTTAGTATTGAAATTCTACTATAATAATGTGTATAAAATGTAAAGGAATAACAAAATATGCCAATAGTACAAGCTACAGAGACAAATGCAACACAAGCATTAGATGTGATTAATGATTTAGATTTAGGATTTGCAGAGGTAGTACAGCATTGGCTTACTCCTATTTATACATCAAAATATGGTGACTTTTTTCAACAAAATATATTTGATATTCCACTGGCTAACTTACTTTTAGCTATAACAGTTTTTCTTTTTATCTTGCTTTTGAGAAAGGTTTTTACTCTTGTTGTTATTGTTTTTTTACAAAAACTTACAAAATATACAAAAACCTATTATGATGACCAAATCGTATCTGCATTAAAACAGCCTTTGCGTTTTGCTTTTATTATTATTGCTATTCATCTGTTTTTTTTACTTATATTTAAAGAGACTCAAGTCATTAAAAACATTTTAAATACCATGGTAATTTATACTATTTTTTGGGCTATTCTCTCTGTAGCAGAAGTACTTCGTGGTGTAGTTTATAATGTAACATGTCAATTTAACCATGAACTATCTAAAGAGATTGGTGACTTTATTCTGACTATTTTAAAAATTCTTATTATGGGTGTAGGACTAGGTGCAATGCTTCAGGTATGGGGCATCAATGTTACAGCACTTTTTGCTTCGTTAGGTATAGGGGGGCTTGCCTTTGCCTTAGCTGCTAAAGATACAGCTGCAAACCTTTTTGGTTCATTCTCTCTTCTTGCAGATAAGTCTATACGCATAGGCGAGTGGATTAAAGTAAAGGGTGTAGAAGGTACAGTTGAAGCTATTGGTATGAGAACGACAAAAATACGCTCTTTTCAAAAGTCACTTATTACTGTTCCCAATCACATTGTTGCCAATAATCCCATAGAGAACTTTTCTCGAAGAGGAATAAGACGTATCAAGATGCATATAGGATTAACCTATAACACCAACAGTCAACAAATGCTTCAAATTATAGATGAAATTAAATTTCTACTACAAGAGCATGAAGGTATCTCTCAAAAAGATTCACTTATGGTAAATTTTGACTCTTTTGGAGACAGTGCATTAAACATTTTAGTTTACACTTTTACCAATACATCCAACTGGGCAAATTATTTAGAAATACGTGAAGACATACAACTAAAGATTATGAAAATTGTTGAAGACAATAGCTCATCATTCGCCTTTCCTTCACAATCTATTTACGTTGAACAGACAGGTACTGATGAGACACTGTCACTTCAATAATATACCTTATTTCAGCTAAAATGAGTTTAGAATTTTAGCTGTTTCCACTTATTTATCTATGGATATTTTATGCTATAATATAATTATAATTATTTAAAGAAAGAATATATTTATGCAAGAAGAAACAAAAATTAAAAAAGTAGCTATAGTAGGACGTCCAAATGTAGGAAAGAGTTCACTATTTAACCGATTGGCAAGACAAAGAGATGCTATTACTTCAGATATGTCTGGGACAACTAGAGATATTAAAAAACGTATCGTAACAATTTCAGAGAATCGTGACTTTGAGGTTTTAGATACAGGAGGGATAGACTACTCTTCTGAACTCTTTACAAAAGTAGCAGAGTTTTCACTTAAAGCTGCAGCACAAGCAGATATTATTATCTACATGGTAGATGGTAAGACACTCCCTGCCCCTGAAGACAGAGAACTCTTTTACAAACTCCAAGAGATGAAAAAACCTTTAGCACTCGTTGTTAACAAGATAGACAACGACAAAGAAGAGGAACGCTACTGGGAATTTTTAGAGTTTGGTGCTGATGCTACTTTTCCTATGTCAGTGAGTCATAACCGCTACTTTAACGACTTTTATGCTTGGCTGGAAGAGCATATCCCTGCACCTAAAGAGGAAGAGCAAGGTCTTGAACTTGTGGAAGATACAGAAGTAAATCCATTTGATGAGATAGTTCGTGATATTAATACTGTTTATGAAGAGAAAGTAGATAATAAAATTAGCGTTGCGATTATAGGTCGCGTAAACACAGGTAAAAGTTCTCTACTCAATGCACTTTTAGGTGAAGAGCGTTCTATAGTAAGTGATGTTGCAGGAACAACTATTGACCCAATCGATGAGACAATAGAGCATAATGACCATGAAATAACATTTATAGACACAGCCGGAATACGTAAAAGATCTAAAATCGTTGGCATAGAAAAGTATGCTTTAACACGTACCACAGAGTTACTAAAAAAAGCTAACCTTGTTTTACTTATGCTAGATTCAACCAAGCAAGTATCAGAGTTAGATGAGAGAGTAGCAGGACTTATTGAAGAGCATAAACTCGCTTGTCTTATTGTTCTTAATAAATGGGATATTAATGAAGAGAGAAGTTATGAAGAGGTAGTTGATGATATTCGTGATGAGTTGAAATTTTTACACTATGCTCCATTTATTACTATCTCTGCAAAAACAGGACTACGTGTACATAAAATACTAGATCAAATCACTGATATTTATAAACGCTATCAAGTACGTATCCCTACTTCTGAACTTAATGACACACTACGTCAAGCCATTAGAAGACACCATGTACCTGCACATAATGGTGCGGTAGTAAACATTAAGTTTGCAACACAATATGAGACAAAACCTCCTAAAATTGCACTGATTACAAACCGACCAGAGTTCTTGCACTTTTCATACATTCGTTACATCTCAAATTTTTTCAGATCAAAATTTGACTTTGAGGGTGTACCACTAGACATTGTAGCTAGAAAACGTGGACAGAGAGTAGAAGACGATGATGAGTAACCTTTACTAACACTTCATTACAATCAAAAAAATCATTTTTAGGAAAAACTATGCGTGTACTTACAGGAATTCAAGCTTCAGGAAAACTTCATATAGGAAACTATTTTGGAGCAATGAAACCTATGATAGAACTTCAAGAGGAGCATGAGCTTTTTACATTCATTGCCAATTATCATTCACTTACAACTTCTAAAGATGCAGCAACACTTAAACAATACACTTTAGATGCAGCCGTAGATTATCTCTCTTTAGGTATTAATCCTGAGAAAACAACCTTTTGGGTACAGAGTGACATGCCAGAAGTTCTTGAACTATACTGGATACTCTCTAAGTTTACCCCTATGGGACTACTAGAACGAGCACACAGCTACAAAGACAAAGTGGCTAAGGGCATCGCTGCAAATCATGCTCTTTTCTCTTATCCTGTACTTATGGCTGCTGATATACTTATATTAGATACCCAAAAAGTACCTGTAGGTAAAGACCAAATCCAACATGTTGAAATGACAAGAGATATAGCCACTAAATTCAATAATGAGTATGGAGATATATTTACACTACCTGAACATGTAGTAGAAGAGAATGTAGCTACTATACCTGGTATAGATGGTCAAAAGATGAGTAAAAGTTATGGTAATGCCATTGACCTTTTTATGGATGAAAAGCCTCTACAAAAAAGATGTAATAAAATCATAAGTTCTTCTACTCCTCTCGGTGAACCTTTAGAGTATGAAGGTGACCACATCTATAACCTCGCTTCACTCTTTTTAGATGATAACCAAAAGCTTGAACTTCAAGAGCGTTATAAGAGTGGAAAAGAGGGCTATGGTCACTTTAAAAAGTACCTTAAGGAGCTTATTTGGGAGGAGCTAGGGGAAGCTAGAGAAAAAAGAGCTTACTACCTTGACCACATGGATGAAGTTAATGATATTTTAGCTCATGGTGCTAAAAAAGCAAGAAACATAGCTAACCTTAAAATGGAGAGAGTAAGAGATGCGATAGGGTTATAAAACCCTATCAAATATCTTCTAGTGCAGCATCTATAGCTATACCAATATCATCTATAATTTCATCTTTTTCTAATTTTACACTCTCATCTTCTTCTTTTTCTCGTTTTAACTCTGCTTTAGATTTAGTTTCAACTTTAGCATTTGATTTACTATTATAATTATTTAAGCTCTTTTCATAATTAGGTTTATTTACATTACTTATTGCAGATTCCATATCATCTTTTGCTAATTCTGAAGTAATTTCTACCCTATTTACATGTTGTATCTTTTTAGGATCTACTTTTACGTCTACCTCAGTGTATGTTTCAAGATTTTCAAGATAATGACTCCTTTTATCTTTTGGAAGTTCTTCTTGCTCTTCATCAATTAATTCCATAGATACTTTAGATTCATTACTCTGGTCATCAATTATTTTATATTCTACAATCATTACGATAATAAAGATAAATAAAACAAGAAGCAGTGTAATTGCAATATGTTCTAATATATTTTTCATTTCAAACTCCTTTTTTATTAATTTGTCACTGTGGTAAAGCCTAAAATTTTCCACATTTGAAAACCACCACGATAGTAAAGTATTTTATCAGCAGGATAACCTAACTCTAAGAACTTTTTAATAAAGTTTGATGTTTTATCACACCACAATCCATTACAATAAAAAGTAACATCCATGACTCTACTTGTATCAAGAGTACCATCTGGAAGTCTCTTCGCACCCAATACTTTAAGAATTTTTTCAACTTTTACTTTATTGGTTATAATTTTAGACGGTATATTTACCGCAGAAGGTATAGATTCCTCTTTATACTCTTGTTTAGTTCTTAAATCAACTAAAACCCCTCTCTTTTTATTTACTCTGTTTTTCATAAAATATAGTAATTCTACCTCTCCTATTGTAGTAACATCATTGTCTACTTTTATAGGTTGGATATCTTTATTTGGTCTATATGTCATAGCATATTCACCTGTAAGTTTATTTTTAGTATTTTGAATTCTATGCACTTTAACTGCTTTACCTTTGTGATACACATAAATATATGATATCTCAGGTGTAATTCTTACTTTAGAAAAATGACCTGCATAACTATTTACAACATAAATCAATAGTAGTATTAAAATTTTCATTTTTTCTCCTTAGGTACAATTGTTGTTAATCCTAGAAGTTGCCATGACTGCATGCCACCTCTATAGTATTTCATTTTTTCTTCAGGGTATCCATTTTCAATTAGTGCATTCATTGCCGTAGGTGATTGACCACACCATGCACCATTACAATACAGAAGTATAGTTTTGGCATTTTTAAAATTCCATTCACTATTTGCATCTTGTACTCCACCTAAATCTTTAAAAACTTTATCTTGTTTGTCAGATTCATCTAGAAAATATTTAAATGGTATATTGACTGCTGAAGGAATAGCTGAACGCTTGTACCAGTTACTAAGCCTTGCATCTATAAAAAGTCCTTTTTTCTTAGATATAAAATCTAACACCTCTAATTCTCCATAAGTTTCAATACCTTTTGAAACAGAGAATGGTTCTATAAAAAATGGTGGAGAGGGTCGAGAAGTCAATGCAAATGTGTTAGTCAAATAATTATCTTTAACTTGGTTACGTTCTATCTTGATAACCTTACCCTCAACCTCTACCTCAACAAAAGGTAGTCCTTTAACAATCTCAACTTCATTAGCCTGCATCAATGTACTTATGAATAAAAAAATAAAATATTTAAATTTCATTTGAGCTCCTTTATTAAATTAATAACTTTATAATAAATAGTTTATCATCTTTCTCTTAATAACTAAATGTTATTTATTATTATTTTACTTAATGTAGTTTATAGGATTTGCTTTGTAACATGAGATATTTAGGATTTAGGAGTTAAATAGTTATTTTTTCTATATTTATAGATTCTTGAAAAATAGAATGCACAATTTGTTCATTAATTGTATCTGTACTATATAATGAAATCTTTAATTTTCCAAAATTTGAATGTTTTTTCTCTTTAGCTAAGTACAATAAACGTTTAGCAATCGCTTCTCCTGTATGAATAAGTGTAATATCTTTTTTCATTATATTTGTAATAGTTTTAGAGACTAAAGGGTAATGTGTACAACCAAGTACTATGGTATCTACACCATTTTCTCTCATAGGAGATAACCAGTTTTCCAACATATCATAGGTTTTAATACTATTGATTTCACCTTTTTCTATCTGCTCTACTAAACCTGGACAGGACTGTTCAAAAAGTATAACATCTTTTTCACCTGCTAAAGTATTGGCTAGCTTCTGATATTTCGTACCTTTAAGTGTTGCAGGGGTTGCTAATACCCCTACTTTACTGCTAAGTGTCTGTTCAATAGCCGGTTTGATACCCGGTTCTGTACCTATAATGATAAGCCATGGGTAGTACTTTCTAAGTGCATGTATAGCAGCGGATGTTGCAGTATTACAAGCAATAATCAGTGCAGTAATTTGATGTTTTTCTATAAGTTTTTGTGTAATATCAAGAGAGTATTTTAAAATTTGTTCAGGAGTTCTTTCTCCATAAGGAGCATTTTTAGTGTCGGCCACATAAAAAAGCTCAGCACCTTTAATTACTTGAGTCATAGCTTGGACTACAGTTAATCCTCCTAGACCTGAATCAAAGATACCTATCTTCATCATAAACCTATTCGTTCATCATATTAAGAAACTCTTCATTGGTTTTTGTCTTCATCATTTTAGAGAAAAGGAATTTAAGCCCTTCAACCTCTTCCATGTTTTGCATTGCATTTCTTAATGCCCATACTTTTTGAAGCGTATCAGGTGTAACCATTAACTCCTCTTTTCTTGTACCAGACTTTGTAACATCTATCGCAGGATAGATACGTCTCTCTGAAACATGTCGACTAAGGATAACTTCGGAGTTACCTGTCCCTTTAAACTCTTCAAAAATTACTTCATCCATACGGCTACCTGTATCGATAAGTGCTGTAGCAATAATCGTCAAAGAACCACCCTCTTCTATATTTCTCGCCGCTCCAAAGAATCTTTTTGGTTTATGAAGTGCATTGGCATCTACACCACCAGATAGTACTTTACCTGAACTTGGTGTTACAGTATTGTATGCACGGGCAAGTCTAGTAATGGAGTCTAGTAAGATAACCACATCTTTACCCATCTCTACACGTCTTTTAGCTTTTTCTATTACCATTTCGGCAGTTCTAACATGATTTTGTGCAGGTAAGTCAAATGTAGAAGCATACACTTCACCCTTTACAGAACGTTGCATATCTGTCACCTCTTCTGGTCTCTCATCTACAAGTAGTACCATAAGTGAAGCATCAGGGTTGTTGTGTGTAATACCATGTGCCAACTCTTTTAAAAGCTCTGTTTTACCTGTTCTTGGTGGTGCTACCACTAATGCTCTTTGCCCTTTACCTATAGGTGTAAAGAGGTCAAGTACACGACCTGTCATTTTCATTGGATTATACTCAAGTTTGAGTTGTTCCATTGCATAGAGTGGTGTTAAGTTATCAAAAAGAGGTCTCTGTTTAGATTTATCGGGAGCAACATAATTAATCGCTTCTATTTTAAGTAACGCATAGTACTTTTCTTGTTCTTTAGGAGGACGCACTTGTCCTGTGACAATATCACCATTTCTTAGTGCAAATCTTTTAACTTGTGTGCCACTTACATAAGTATCATTACTTGAGTTTGCAAAGTTACCATCTATAGAACGTAAAAAACCATAACCATCATTCATCACTTCAAGAATACCAGTAAAAAGAATAAATCCGCCTTGACTTACTTGAGATTTTAAAATTTCAAAAATAAGATCTTTACGCTGAAATTCATTGGGATTTTCAACTCTTACCTCTTTAGCAATAGTTACTAATTCTGTTAAAGGTAATTTTTGAAGATTTTCTATTTTGTAGCCATCTACTGGTACATGTGTTCTGTTTTTTCTGTTCGTATTGGGATTGGACTTTTTTGTATCATTCGAGTTTCTGTTATCGCTCATGTTGCCTCTTGTTTTTGAAGTTATGAATATAGTGGAGATAATAACTATAATATCTTAACGCATTAATAGCTATGTAGTAACGGCATTATAATCCTTTTTGGCTGAAATGTCAAACATTGCCACCTATTTATAGTTAAAACCAATAAATAAAAGAATATAATTCTATAAATTAAATAATAAATGACTAAATAACTAAAAGGAATCCATTCATGTCAACACAAAAACACATAGAGAAAATTTTAAATAATACTAAACAATGCAGTCCAGGTCAAAATGAATTTTACCAAGCTGTACATGAAGTACTATACTCACTTGTACCTCTACTAGATGAAGAGGAAAAATATGATATCTTTAATATCTTAGAACGTATTACTGTACCTGAGCGTACCATTATTTTTCGTATAAACTGGGTAGATGATAATGGAATAGTACAAACAAATCTAGGATATAGAGTACAGTTTAACTCTGCTATTGGTCCCTACAAAGGGGGGTTAAGATTTCATCCAACTGTAAATTTGGGAATTGTTAAATTTTTGGGATTTGAACAGATTTTTAAAAATGCCTTAACAGGGTTACAAATTGGAGGGGGAAAAGGTGGTAGCAACTTTGACCCAAAAGGTAAAAGTGACAATGAAATTATGCGTTTTTGTCAAGCCCTTATGTCTGAACTTTATAAACATATTGGTGAAACAAAAGATGTACCAGCAGGTGATATAGGTGTAGGAGCAAGAGAAATAGGATATCTTTTTGGTCAATATAAAAAACTTACAGGTGATTTTGAAGGTGTACTCACAGGTAAAAGTATTAACTGGGGTGGTTCTAATGCACGTAAAGAAGCTACAGGTTATGGGTCTGTTTACTTTGCTGACAACATATTGAATAAATATGAAAAAACGCTTGAAGGTAAAGTATGTACTGTTTCAGGCTCAGGTAATGTTGCTATCTATACGATAGAGAAACTTTATGACATGGGTGCCATTCCTGTAACTTGTAGTGATAGTAAAGGGACTATCTACCATGAAAAAGGTATTGATATAAATTCTCTTAAAATTATTAAAGAGATTAATCATCAATCTCTTGAAGTCTATGCAGATTTACATACAGATGCTGTTTACACTCCAGTAAGCCACTACCCTAAAGGGCGTCATCAAACATGGGATACTCCTTGTGATATAGCATTTCCAAGTGCCACACAAAATGAATTAAACTATGAGGATGCTAAAATATTGGTTGCCAATGGGTGTAAACTTGTAAATGAAGGTGCCAATATGCCAACTACACCTGATGCAATAAACTATTTTAAAGAACGTAACATATGGTTTGGTCCTGGAAAAGCTGCCAATGCAGGTGGTGTAGCCACTTCACAACTTGAAATGAGCCAAAATGCCAGTATGGCAAGATGGAGTTTTGAAGAAGTAGATATCAAATTACGCCAAATCATGCGTAACATTTTTGAAACAGCCTACAACACCTCCAAAGAGTTTGGTTGTGAGGGTGACCTTATGACAGGTGCAAATATCGCAGGTTTCAGAAAAGTAGCAGACTCTATGATAGACCAAGGATCTGTTTAATTAACAAATTGAAGGATGAATACTTTGGTATTTGTCCCTCATATAACAAAGAAACTACTACCTAGTAATTGAGTATCAACCTTTTGTTTAAGGAAAATCCTACACTAACGCATAAAAAAGCAAAGGTGGATAGAGTCCTACTCCCATGAGGAAAAACCATGGTGGGATTTTCCACTCTAGCATAAGTACTAACTCTTCTGATACTTCTTGTTCAATAAATATTTTTTTAATAAGTTCTAGTTTATAAAACATATCAAACACTTTAAATGTCAAAAGTGCAATCATATATATATTTAATGTATCAGTTACAACAATCACTAAAAGTGTAAAATAAAATGCTGGATGTACTAAGAAAAAAAGAAAGATACTCTTAGAATAAAAGCTATAAAGTTTTTCCATAACACCATACAATGTAGTTGCACGTTGTATATAGGCTTCAAAAAGTTCTAAGAGTATAATGATAATTATGAGTAAAAGTATATTGTCCATGCGAGATTTTACCCATATTTGGATAAAATATCTGTGATTTATAAATGCACTAAATGAAAACTTAGGAAATGGAGACTTCAATCCCACATAAAGTCAAAGTGCAGGTGGGACTGAAGTCTCCACTTCCAAGAGCAAGAAAGGAGTCTCCCATAGCAAATATTGCATGTACACACTGTAACCTTGAGTTTGATGAATCTGTAATGATTATAGAAAAAGAGGAAGATAAAAATCTTTATTTTTGTTGTAACGGTTGTCAAGGAGTTTACCATCTTCTCAATAGTGAAGGGCTAGGTACGTTTTATGACAAACTAGGAGACACCAAACTTCAACCTGCATCTACTACCAATAGTGACTTAGAGAAGTTTGATTTAGAGGGCTTTAAAAACAAATATATTACAGAAGATGATGAAGGACTTTATGAAATAAACCTCATCATAGAGGGAATTCACTGTTCTGCTTGTGTTTGGCTCAATGAAAAAGTACTACATAAGACCGATGGTGTAATGGAAGCAACCATCAACTATACCAACAATAAAGCAAAAATACTATGGGATCCTGAAGAGATACCACTCTCTAAAATCATAGAAACCATCCAGTCCATAGGTTACAATGCCTACCCTTATGACCCAAAACTTCAAGAAGTGCGTGCGGTTAAAACACGTAAAGACTACTACTCTCGCATACTCGTAGCGGTATTTGGATCTATGAATATCATGTGGATAGCTATTGCCCAGTATGCAGGTTACTTTACAGGCATAAGGCAAGAGTTTAAAGACATACTCAATGTTGCAGAGTTTATTTTAGCGACACCTGTACTCTTTTACAGTGGGTGGGTCTTCTTTCGTGGTGCATACTATGGGTATAAAAACCATATAGTCAATATGGATACCCTCGTTGCTTCAGGGGCTATATCTGCCTATATTTACTCTATTTACGCCATGATGACACAACAAGGAGAAGTTTACTTTGATTCTGTTGCTATGATTATAACTTTTGTACTTGTGGGTAAATACCTTGAAGTGTTAAGTAAAAAACATGCTGTAGATACCCTTGATAGCATTATGGGAAGTACACCTACAGAGGTTACAGTTATCAACAATAAAGAGAAATCTCTCATCAGTGTTGAAAATATCTCTCTTGGAGACATCATAGAACTCAAACCTGGTGAAAAAGTAGTGATAGATGGGATGCTAACACATGGTGAAGGCTCATTTGACGAGAGTTCTTTAACAGGAGAGAGTGACCCTATTTACAAACAAAAAGAGGCGAGTATTTTAAGTGGTTCTCTCTGTTTAGACTCAGTTATAAGATATAAGGCAACTAAAGATGCTTCCTCCTCTTTACTGCACTCTATAGTCAGTCTTTTAGAAGAGTCTATTACAAAGAAACCTCGTATTGAACAACTTGCAGATGCAATTTCTGGTTATTTCTCTACAGTTATTTTGCTCATAGCCTTAGGGGCTTTTGCTGGGTGGTGGTTTATAGGTGGGGACTTTGAACATGCACTTATTATTGCTATTTCTGTAATTGTTATTGCTTGTCCTTGTGCTTTAGGTTTGGCTACACCTATGGCTACACTTGTAGGCATTAGCATGGCGGCAAAAAACAGCATACTTTTTAAAGAGGCAACCTTTTTAGAGACTATGGCAAAGAGTGACCTTTTAGCACTTGACAAAACAGGTACAATTACAGAAGGGAAGCCCTCGGTTGTTCACTCTGAAACCATGCAACCATACAACCATCACCTACTCTATTCACTGGTTGCTACCTCTAGTCACCCTATCTCAAAAGGGATACTTAACTACCTGAAGCAGACTCATGAAACAGTAGAAGAGCTAGCACTACAAGAGATTAAAACAATTCAAGCAAAAGGTATAGAAGCTGTTTATCAAGATAAAAAACTCTTAGGTGGGAATGCTTCGTACATGCAGTCTATTGGGATAGATGTTAGTGAAGAGACTGAAAACACCCTCTTTTACTTTGCTATAGACAAGCAACTCATAGCTAAATTTGAACTCACCGATACCATAAGAGACGGTGCAACTAAAGCCATAAAAGAGATACAGGCAATGGGTATTCGTGTTGTTATGCTCACAGGTGACCATGAACAGAGTGCAAAAAAAGTAGCAAAAGCCGTTGGCATTACTGAAGTTCATTCTAAACTACTTCCTCAAGGCAAAGCAGAGATGATAGATAAATTTCATAAAGAGGGACATGTGGTAGTCATGGCAGGAGATGGGATTAACGATACCATAGCCTTAGCCAAATCAAACATTGCCATAGCCATGGGTAATGGTGCCGATGTTGCTATCTCTGTAAGTGACGTTGTACTTATGGATGAGAAACCAGAGAGTATCTATAGAGCATACCAACTCTCAAGGCGAACTTTTAGAGGAGTTAAAGAGAACCTCTCTTTCTCATTACTTTACAATATTATTGCTGTGCCACTTGCAGTTATGGGCTTTGTTACTCCTCTTGTAGCAGCATTGTCTATGAGCTTAAGTTCACTTATTGTAGTAGGAAACTCTATGAGAATTAAAACACTAAAATTTAAGGATAAATAATGAGTGAAAACATTGTAATTATGATGATAAGTGTTTCAACTTTTTTAGGAGCATTAGGTCTTATTGCCCTACTTTGGGGTGTAAAAACAGGACAGTTTGATGACCAGTCAAAATTTATAGATGCAACACAGTTTGACAATGAAGAAGATTTAAGAGATGCTGTAATGATGGAAAAGAAGAGAGAAGCCAGAGCCAAAAACAGAGAAGAAAAGAAAAAAAGAGAAAGAGAGAAAGAGAGAAAAGCACACTACATGCCTGCTGATTAATTTAAACTATCTTATGATATGATT
Organism: Campylobacterota bacterium; assembly: GCA_034659695.1. GTDB lineage: Bacteria > Campylobacterota > Campylobacteria > Campylobacterales > Sulfurovaceae > Sulfurovum. The sequence goes on from JAYEHY010000038.1 coordinate 14,684, forward strand.
ATATCAATAAATATTAAAAAGGCTTTTCTATGCATTTCAAAAAAATTATACTCGCAACTTGTCTACTTACAAATACTATTATCGCTGAGACAAGTATTGGTTTAAATATCAATGATAAAGATTTAGAACTTATAGCTGAATTTAATATGAACTCTTTCACAGACTACTCTAGTGGTACAAACTACATATTAGCAATGAACTACCTTTATGTTGATGAAGAGCACCTTACTAGCATTGGATTTAATGGAGAAAATTCCCTTCAGGGTCTTGAAGATTTAAGTATGGCTTTTGGTGCAAAACTTCTCTTTAGAAAAAACTTTTTAGCCCTTCCTTTAGAAGCAAAAATAAAATATACACTGCCACTTACAGATACCATCCCTCCAACATCTCTAATGGGAAGTGTTGCCTATGCTCCTACAGTTTTATCTTTCTCTGATGCTGAAGCCTATAAAGAGTTTAGGATTGAAGCAGGTATGGAACCCATATCAAATATACACCTTTTTACAGGTTATCGTAATATAGATACAGACTATGAATTAGAAGATATTAACTTTAATGAAAGTTTTTACTTTGGGATGAAGATTGGTTTTTAAGTATTAATTATCATGCAAAAACAAAAAGCCCTATTTCTTGACCGTGATGGTATTATTAATGTAGACCATGGGTATGTCTATAAAATAGAAGATTTTGAATTTAGTGAAGGAATATTTGAACTGCTTCACCTTTTTATAAATAAAGGATATTTACTATTTATTGTAACTAACCAATCAGGTATCGGGCGTGAGTACTATAGTGTTGAAGCATTCAACATACTAACGGTATGGATGAAAGAGAACTTTCAAAAAAGGGGTATCCATATAGAGGATGTGCAGTACTGTCCACATACACCTAATGAGCATTGTCACTGTAGGAAACCCCATATTGGTATGATAGAAAATATTTTAACTCATTATAATATAGATCTAAATGCATCATGGATGATAGGCGATAAACAGAGTGATATCGAGTTAGCGATAAATGCTAATATAGGCACATCTATTGCTATTACAGAGAAAGAGCTAAAACATTTCAACTATACATTTACCTCTGTAGCATTGTGTACAAAGTATATGGAAGAAAATAAAGATAAAATAGTATAGATATTATAGTCTCAGGATAACAAATGGATAAAATACGTAATAAAAAACCACACATTGCTGTTGTGGGTGACTTAATGATTGACCACTATATTTGGGGCTCATGTGAGCGTATTTCTCCTGAAGCTCCTGTTCAGGTAGTCTCTACACATAAAGAGAGTACAGTACTTGGTGGAGCAGGAAATGTCATCAATAACTTACATTCACTAGATGCTCAAATAACTATTTTTTCTGTTATTGGTGATGACCATCATGCTCAGGAAATTAGCTCTTTACTCTCTAAAACTCCTTTACAAGAGAGATATATTATTAATGAAGCCTCTAGGGTTACTACAAAAAAGAGTCGTATTATTGCTTCAAATCAACAAGTCATTCGCTTTGACAGTGAAACAAGTGAAAATATTTCACTTGTTTCTCAATTTACACTTTTAGAAGCATTAAAAAAACAGCTATTTCACTATGATGCCATTTTACTTTCAGACTATGCAAAGGGTGTATTAACACCCTCCTTAACAGAAGATATTATCAGTTTGGCAAAAGAGTTTAATACGCCCATTTTAGTAGACCCAAAAGGCTTAGATTATAGTAAATACAGAGGTGCAACCCTACTTACTCCCAATAAAAAAGAGGCAAGTCTTGCTACACAAATAGAGATTAAAGATAATACTTCTCTGCAAGAGGTAGGATTTAAACTAAAAAATGAACTAGAACTAGAGGCAACACTTATTACACTGAGTGAAGATGGAATCGCACTTTTTGAAGATGAAATTTCTATCATACCCACTGTAGCAAGAGAAGTATATGATGTCACAGGTGCGGGAGATACTGTTTTAGCCTCACTCGGTGTAGCCATAGCTTCAGGACTTTCACTTAAAGAAGCTTGTGAATTTGCCAATAAAGCCGCTGCAGTTGTTGTAGCAAAAGTAGGCTCCGCAACTGTTACACTCAACGAGATAGAAGAGTATGAACACTCCCTCAATAAAGGTCAAGCTGAGAGTAAAATAAAAGATTTTACACAAATTACACGAATTGCCAAAAGATTGAAAGAGCAAAAAAGAAAAATCATTTTTACCAATGGCTGTTTTGATATCTTGCATCGTGGACATGCAAGCTATTTAGAAAAAGCAAAAGCCTTAGGAGACATCTTAATACTTGGTCTCAATTCTGATGAGAGTATTCGCAGACTTAAAGGTGAAAGTAGACCCATTAACAACCTTGATGACAGGGCTTTCTTAATTGCTGCACTTGAGAGTGTAGACTATGTTGTACCATTTACAGAAGATACACCTTATGAACTCATCAAACTTATCTCTCCTCATACTTTAGTCAAAGGTGCAGATTATGAAGGCAAAGAAGTCGTAGGTTCAGATATAGCCAATGAGGTGATGTTGATAGATTTTATTGAAGGAAAAAGTACAAGTGGTCTCATAAAAAAGATAGAAGGACAAACATGTTAGAGATGATACAAAAAGAGCTTCAATCACATAAAGAGACGATAGATAAAACCATAGAGCATATGGTAGCAGATATTAAAAATGCTTCAGAACTTATAATAAAAACACTTAAGTCTGGAAATAAAATACTACTCATAGGCAATGGGGGTTCTGCTGCAGATGCCCAACACATTGCAGCCGAGCTTACAGGACGCTATAAGTGTGAAAGAAGAGGCTTACCTGCTATTGCCCTTACTACAGACACTTCCGCACTTACAGCCATCTCTAATGACTATGGTTATGGGAGAGTTTTTGACAGACAAGTAGAAGCTTTGGCAAACAGTGGAGATTTACTTATTGGTATCTCAACAAGTGGAAACTCTGCCAATATCATCTCTGCACTTATATTAGCAAAAGAGTTGAAATGTCATACCCTAGGTTTATCTGGAAAATCAGGAGGGGAGATGCATAATATCTGTAATGTAAATCTTGTAGTCCCCTCAGATGATACGCCACGGATACAAGAGATGCATATTCTTATTGGGCATATTTTATGCCAAGCGGTAGATGACGCATTTTAATGACTGTTCAATAAGTTTTTGTAAGCATTAAAAGCTTTAGTCTTACGTAATTTACCATCTCTGTTATCAACCAAACCATAACCCGCAGCAATAAGTTGATGCCAATACACCCTCTGTATCTTTCCACTTTTTTTAGCCGTTTCTAAATACTCTACCATGAAATTAGCATAATCCTCTTCACCTACACACTCTAACTCAGAGGTAGGTGCATAAGGAGCGGTATGGGACAGAGGCCAATTTACCTCTGTAATATAAATATCATTACTGCTTTTAGGTGAGAGCTTTACCAATGAGTAAAGCATATCAATTTTATTTTTAGTATCAAATATACCCATTTGTCTGTTACTAGGTTTACCACGTCTATCAACATAAAGTAGTGATGAAAATGTATCATACTTCACTCGTGTAAAATTAAAAAGTGTCCGTATGGTATAGTGGTATTCAAAGTCTATTACAGAAGAGCCAACAAGTTTTAGGTTAGGATATTCATTATCTCGTATTTTTTGAATGACCCTATACCAATTAAGATACTCTTTCATAGAGAAAAATCCCCATTTTGTACGATTGATAGCATTACCTACCTGATACTCATTTACGAAAGGAGTAAATTTTTCAAATATTATTTTTATACTTTTTTGAAGCAATGCATAGTCTTCTATATGTTCTCTATCTTGCAAAATATTTAAAAGTATCTTTTGATTTTTAAACTTTTGAATAAAAGCTACATATTCATCTACTCTGTCTATCTCCCAAAGAGGCATACGAATTAAGATATGTTCTACCCCTAACTCCTCTATTAATTCTACCTGTATCTCTCCCTTATCAAGTTCAACACCCATTGCATAGAAGTTATTTTTTTCTATCTTCTTACCGTTAAAAAATTTCATCAACACAATAGAGAGAGGAAACATAATAATATTGGTAAATAGAAGTGGCAAGTAGTCAAACAGATGCTTCTTTCTCATCTTCTTTTTATAGGCTTTATCTTTAAGAGGGTACGGTTGGTCTGAGTATTTGTCCCAGATAAAAGGTGATTTCATAAATTTACTTTTTTATGATTATATCCTATCTGAAATTATGATACTATTTATCCTATTTATTTCCTTAAGTATGTTAGAATATTGCTATCATAATAATACCAAATACAAGTAAGGGGTGTGCATCAAAGGATTTGTAGTAGGGTTACGTAAAGCCAAAAATGAAGACAGTATTGCAACGGTTCTTACTTCTAATGACGTAAGAGTCTATTACCGTTTTTTTGGTGCTAGACACTCTATTTTACAGCTTGGAAATCTTATAGATTTTGAAGTAGAGGGTGAAGGTTCAAATTTTCTTCCTCGTCTCAGAAGCCTCTCTCACTTAGGCTTTTCATGGCTTTTTGACAAAAACAGACTACTTCTTTGGCATAATTTCATTAGACTTTTTGAACCACATCTCAGAGATGCAGAGGAGATAGACCCCTTTTACTATGAACTACTACTCAACGCTGCAAAGAGATGGGATAAGCAAAACCCTAAACGTATTATATGTGAAAGTTACATTGAACTTTTAGCATTTGAGGGACGACTTTACCCTAAAAAAAATTGCTTTATATGTGAGCAACCCATAAAAGAACACATAGCACTCATGCAAGCTTTTAAACCAACTCATCCATCATGCATCTACAGTCCAAATCTACCTACAGTAAAGATACTAGACTTTTTTAAAACAAAACAAACCATTTTCTTAGAAGATTTTGAAGTTGAGTATCTGTTTGATGTGGTGATGAAAGGATTGTAGGTAGTGCATCATGATGCTTTGCAATCTAATAAAATCAAAAAAGAGTTGCCCTCTCTTGTCATCTATCCCCTGGTATCTAAACTCTAAACAACCTACAGCAATATTCTATGATTTTTAATTGTAAACTCTTTCTCTACTCCCAAACTACTCAAATCACTATAAATCTTTTTAGCCAAATAATACCCAAGATGAGGTGGTACAGCATTACCTACCATCTTATACCCTGCCATTACATTTTTATAGTAAAACTTATGCGTATCAGGGAAGCTCTGTACTCTTGCACATTCACGCACAGAGAGACGACGATATAGATGCTCTTTTGTTGCTACAAAGATCCTTTTGTTTTGCTCTACAAACTCCATTTTAGGTGCTTGTGGGTGTAGTGGTGCATGTCGTCCACCTGCTTGGATGGTAAATGATGGCTCTTCCCAAGAGCGTACACGATTACGAGACATAAACATCGAGGAGAACCCACCTATGGCATACTCATGATTGTCCAAATGACAACTCTCTGCATTGGTATAGTTTTTCTCTTTTGCAGGGAGTGCAGTCTCTTTTATATCCCAAATAATATCTTTTAAAAATCTCTTCTTCTCAAAGCCTTTTGGAAACTCAAACTCTAACCCAAGGTCTTCTCTATATCCTATGAAAAAGATTCTTTTTCTATCTTGTGCTACATTGTAATCGTGTGCATTTAGCATTTTAAAAGAGAGCTTGTATCCACTCTCTTTAAAGAGTTTTTTGATGTTTTCCAGAGCTTCAGAATGCCTACTTGCCAACATACCTGAAACATTTTCTGCTAGAAAAAAGAGTGGTTTTTTCTCTCGTAGTAGCCTGATGAAATCAAAAAAGAGTTGCCCTCTCTTGTCATCTATTCCCTTCAAGGCTCCTGCTTCACTCCAGCTCTGACACGGAGGACCACCGATGATACCTATGGCATTTGGTATCTCATCGGAATCTATCTTTGTGATACTTCGCCTATCTAGTTTGGCATTTGGAAAGTTCTTTTCAAAGGTTTCCCAAATATCCTTGTCATACTCATTTGCCCAAACGGTATTGAACCCTGCTTTTTCAAAACCAAGGTCTAAGCCTCCTGCTCCTGAGAATAGGGAGATTATTTGCATAATAATAATTTCCAAATCTTTGAATTTTTTTTAATTGGAATATCAAGTTGCAAACCCAGTTCACCATTATTTGCAGATTCAACGGGTATATCATCATCTTTAATACTAAAAAGAGTAGCTTTTGAAAATAGATTATTTTTTTTGATAAGGAGAATATCATCTACTTTAATTTCAATATCTTCTATATTGATAATACAAGCGTTACTCTTTGTAAAAACTTCTTCTGTCTTATCAATATAAATTAGTTCATCCTTACGGTGTTCAAAAAAATATTCTACCTCTTTTTGGAACAAAATATCAAAAATCGTTCTAATATATATCTGCAAACTATCAATATATTCTTGAAAAATTGTAATATTTTGTATTGCATCATCAATATTAACACCATGGGCAATATCATTGCGACGCGTTACTAAGTTATCTATTTTAATGATTTCTTTATGAAGTTTTCTTTCCCAATCCTTTAAATTGATATTTAGTGGTTTAAATGCTTTGACTATTTGTTCATGCTTTAAATTTCCAGATGATGGAATATAGGCTTCACTATTGAGTTCAAAATCATTTGGTGTTACAATAGATTGATTTAACTTTTTTAGTATTTTTTCTTTATCAATTTTATCAAATTTCGAATGTCTATCATCATGAATCCGAGAAATCAACTGAATAGATAAAGCAAAATAATCTTTTTTAAATTTATCTTCTAAAGTCATATAGTCGTTTACGATATGCGAAATATTTTGAATATGTTCTTGTATCCACTTTGATATTGTATTTTCTAGCACACCATATAGAGATATTATAATAGCTTTGTACTCAAATTCCTTTTTTGATACTCTAAACTTTTTTAAATGAGCAGTAAACTGTTGTAAATGTTCTGATTTAATATTTCTATTACTTCGAGGAATATTATTTGTAAATTCGATATGTTCAATATACTCTTGAATATCTTTAAATTGTTGTTCTAAATCATCTAGTAGGTTTTGTTGCATAAAGTATTGCATATTAACTACTTATATGTATTGTTCAAATAATTTATCAAAATACTCTATCCGTTTTTCAAGAACACCTTTATGGGCATACTTACCATCAAAAAGCTCTTTTCCATTTGGCAGTATTAAATCATTTTTATTTGAAAACTTATTTGTATTTATTTCCTTTTTATACTCTAATAATTTATCTTTATATTCAAGATATTTAGAGAGAGACTGCATCAATGGTTCATAAATAGTTTTTGTTACAGTATTTGATGGTTTATCATTTTTTTGTAAACCAATAAGAGTAAAAGCATCTTTAGCAAAAATATTATATCCTAACTCTATGGTATCTATAAAGCATTGTCTTAATTTTGTGAGTGTATTATCTGACCATTTATTGGCCTGCTTAAGATATTCATCTAAAAAATCTCTCATTATATGATTATATAAACTTAAAAAACGGAATGCAAAAAATCTTAATATTAGTTCTACATCTTCCATTGTTTTATATCTTTCTATTTCTGTTAGTCGATATATTCTCTCATCAATAAGCTTTTTTTCATCAAGCATCTCCTCATAACTTGGAATTCGCCACATTTTTTTAAATATTTCATTTTTTGATAATTCAATACACAATTGATTAAATTTACCAGGATAGAGAGCATTTCTTGTCTCTTGAGGAGTTAAATCTTCCCCACCACTATTAAGTCGTTCAAAAACAATCTGTTTAAGCTCTTCAGCTTCCTTATCATCTTTAGCTGTCTCTTGTAAAAGTATAATAGATGAAAGATAGCGTCTGTCAATACCAGCTTTAATTTCAGAGGGAAGTTCACTATATTTTTTACCTTCTAACTCCTGCCAATACTCTAAGCCCTCTAAAGCAAAACTATCCATGTAAAAATCATTAATTGCAGTTAATCTTTGTAATCCATCCATTACTTCATACTTTGAATATTCATATTCATATAAAAATATTGGGGGTAAGGGAACATTGATAATAAATGACTCTATCAGTCTTGATTTTTTGCCATTATCCCATCTTTTTCGTCTTTGATATTCAGGATTTCGTTTATAATCGCCACTCTCAAGCATTCCTCTTATATTTTTAATAGGGTAACGAGCTTGTTCAGTAATAATTCTAATTTCACCTTTTTTATATTTAGTATTAATCTCTTCATCTGTTCTCTCTATTTTTTTTGCATTTTTTTTATTTAAATTGAAAACTTCACCATCTATTCTGATCATTATTATCTCCTCGTATTTTAAACTTTAATAGAACTCCATCAACCAATCGAACAGGATTATCAGGACTCTTAACCCTAACATCCAAAACTTCTACCCCATCGACTCCAGACTCTCCAATGCCTCTCTATCTACCAAAGGCAACCCATCATACTTATCTTTACTCAACAAACAAATTAACTGAAAACTCTTACTCTCATCATAAGAATACAGATAATCAAATATCTTATTTGGATTGTCTATATGCCACATACCTCTTATGACGCACAAAACGATGTTGATTTTATTATGTTTATAAATGCTTTGATGATATTAGACATAGATACTCACTTATATTTTATAAACCCATTTTATCTAAAAAGCATAAAGAAGTATAGGAATATGTCATATTGTCATACAATAGAGACAATTTAAGTTTTTGCATATCAGGATTTTTATCTATATTGGAGGATTCAATTAAGGAAGATACTGTTTTTAGTTCTTGTAGTACACTACTGTTAGCATTGTGAAAATGAAGCAATGCATAATTAAATCTTCATTATTACTTTAAGTCATCTGCTGAGAATAGCTTTTATAGCCCTATTAAACCATTTTATACCCTACGCCTCTTACTGGCATAAAATACTCTTTTTCTCCTGTAGGGTCTATTTTCTTTTTAAGTCTGTTGATTGCTACATTGATAGTTTTGTCATTAAAGGAAACGGAATCATCACCCCAAACTTCGTCACGAAGGAAATCTCTGTCAAGTGCTTGTTGTGCATTTTTTATAAAAGTATAGAGAAGATTAAATTCCAGATTTGTTAATTCAATCTGTTTTTTATCTACTTGAAGTTCACGTTTCTGTATACTGAGTGTGAGATCTCTGTATTTAACTTTGTCACCTGTTTTTACACCACTACGTCTTAATAGTGCTTCTATTCTTAAGAGTAACTCTTTGTTACTAAAAGGTTTTGTCATATAGTCATCACCACCTGACTCAAACCCCTCTTCTAAATCACTATCTTTATCTCTTGCTGTTAAAAAAATAACGGGTAACACGTACCCTGTATCTCTCATTTTTGCAACAAACTCACTACCTTCTATATCTGGAAGATTACGATCTATTACCATAAGAGAGGGGTTTTCTTCATCTAAAAACTGTTCAACATTTTTTGTTGAGAGGAATCCTGTTACGTTATATCCTTCTTTTGCAAGATGATACTCAACTAATTCCAAAATATCTTTTTCATCTTCTATTACAACAATTTCTATGTTTTTATTTGTATTTTTCATAGTTAAATAGTAATATATATTGATTACATTTTGGTTACAAAATCTACTCTAAATTTTTAAAGTTTTCCACCTAAACGTGCGAATATTATTCGTGAGGAGATACTCTCTAATCTATCTATCACTTTTAAGTTTTTACGAATATATTTTAAAAGATTAAAGTACTCTTCTGCTACAGTATGAGAATTACCCATTTTTTGAATTAACTCTTTTTCCAACAGTGTATAAATATCATCTGTTTTACTGTACTCTACTTCTATCTTAGTTGTTAATGACTGTATTTTATCTTTATCATCAAAAGTTTGAAGCATCTCTAGTGTGGCATCAAATGCTGTAAGGGTACATCTGTTTATGTTTAAAGACTCTCTAATAACTTTATTAACTTCAGGGTTACTACTTACAATTACACTTTGCATATTTTTAATGTAATTATTAATATTTGTACGAATACGGTTAAGTTCTGAAGTCACTTTCAAATAAGAGACCATCTCTCTAAGATCACGTGCTTCAGGCGTATATTTAGCAAATATTAAAACAATATCATTGTCTATTTTTTCTGTTGTAGCAGAAATCATCTTAAGTGATTTGCGTGCTTCCTCTAATCCGTTTACATCTATAGATTCAAGGGCTTGAAGTGCTAATTTATTGGCAATAGAAAGATTTGTCACTACTTCTATAACTGTTTTTCTAACCTCATGCCTTGCTTCTTGATATCCTGTCAACATATTTATCCTTTAATTATATTTTTATCCAAATCTTCCAGTAATGTAATCTTCTGTCAATTTTTCTTTAGGGTTTAAGAAAATTTTATCTGTACTATCATACTCAGCTAAATCACCAAGATACATAAACGCTGTGTAGTCACTCAGTCTACTTGCTTGTTGCATATTATGTGTAACAATCACTACAGAGACTTCTTGCTTTAGTTCTGCTATCAACTCCTCTATGGCTCCTGTTGAGATGGGATCAAGTGCCGATGTAGGTTCATCAAACAGCAGTACCCTTGGCTTAAGTGCTACTGCTCTAGCAATACAGAGTCTTTGCTGTTGACCCCCACTTAAACCTAAAGCACTCTCTTTAAGTCTATCTTTTGTCTCATTCCATATTGCTGCACCTTGAAGTGCCTTCTCTACACGTCCTTGAAGTTCACCCTTGTTTTTAATACCTGCTAGTTTTAGTCCATAAGCAACATTATCAAAAATACTCATAGGAAAAGGCGTAGGCTTTTGAAATATCATCCCTACTTCTTGACGAAGTTTAATAAAATCATTCTCTTTTTTAAGATTTAAAATATTTTCTTTATTTCCATCTTCTTTATAGAGATTAATTTCACCTCTATATTTGTTTCCAGCATAAAGGTCATGTATGCGATTCATAGCTCTAAGCAGTGTAGATTTACCACAACCACTTGGTCCTATCATTGCAGTGATTTTATTTTCTAAAATTGGAAGATTAATTTTATTTAATGACGGTGCATCTGCCCCTGCATAAGTAAATGAGAAATCTTTTAACTCCATAATTAAACTATTTTTTGACATACTTTTTCCTTACTTTTTATTTCTTATTGCAAATCTACCTATAAGGTTAATACACAATACAATCATGGTTAATACAAATGAAGCTGCCCAAGCTAACTCTCTACTTGCACTATCTGGATAGGTTGCAAGATTGTAAATACTTACAGTTAGTGAAGGAAACTGACCTGTTAAATCCATCGTAAAAAACTGGTTGTTTGCTGATGTAAATAACAGGGGTGCAGTCTCACCAATAATTCTTGCAAAAGAGAGTAGAACACCTGTAGTAATACCTACTTTTGCTGCCTTCACTACAATTTGAAGAATAATCTTATGTTTTGACCCACCAAGTGCCATACCTGCTTCTCTTAACTCAGTAGGTACAAGTGCTAGCATGTTGTCTGTTGTAGATATAATGATAGGTATCATCATAATAGCCAATGCAACAATACCAGCCCAACCATTGTACCCTCCAAACGGGTCAACAAAAAGAGCAAATACAAAAACCCCAATAACAATAGAAGGTGCAGACATCATAACATCAGAGAGATTTCTTATGATCGATGCTAACTTAGAACCATGTCCATACTCTCTAAGGTATATACCTGCCATCATCCCTATAGGTACTGCTACTGCAGATGCCATCAGTGCCATAGTAAACTGACCAACCAGAAGATTTCTTATACCCCCTTCTACAAGGTCATTAGTAAAGGTACTCCAGTGAATACTTACAATACCTTTATATGTCAATGTAGCTAAAATCCAAAAAAGAAAACCTATCCCAATCACTGCAGAAAGTGTTGAGAGTGCTAATACAATTTTATTAAGTAAAAGTCTATTCATTCAGTAAACTCCATTATTTGGTTTTTTTGCCAAGAAAATAAAACTTAGCAATAGAGATGATGAAGAAACTTACCACAAATAAAATAAGTGCTAAATAGTACATACTACTCATCTCTAAATCTTGTGCCTCAGCAAAATTGTTTGCCAAAAGTACGGGTATAGATGTTGTCGGGTCTGTAATGCTACTAGGAATACTCATAATAGAACCAATAAGGAATGCAACGGCCATTGTCTCACCTAAAGCCCTACCAAGAGCTAAAATAATAGAACCGATTATCCCACCTTTGGAGTAAGGCATAATTACATCTTTTATGACTTCAAACTTAGTTGCACCCATTGCATAAGCAGACTCTTTAAGGACCTGTGGTGTAGTATTCATAGCATCTCTACTAATAGCTGCCATAAAAGGGATAATCATAATAGCAAGTACAATACCTGCTGTTAGTAGCCCTACACCATTTCCACCAATGAGAGATTGAACAATAGGAGCAAAGTAAAAGAGTCCCCACATTCCATAAATAATACTTGGAATAGCTGCAAGTAACTCTATGGCTATAGAGACTGGTTTTGCAATATTCTCAGGGGCAATCTCTGTTAAAAAAATTGCTATTCCCATTGCAAGAGGTGTGGCTATTGCCATTGCAATTAGTGTACTAAGAAGTGTACCAACTATAGGTACAAATCCACCAAATATCCCACCTTCATCATCTTCATCTGCTTCCCATGTTTCGTTGAAAAGAAAGTCAAATCCAAACTCATGCATTGCTTCTTGTGCATAGGAAAAGAGAATTGAAAAAATACCTATAAGAAGAAAGAGAGAGAGTGTTGCTGAAAAAAAAGAAAAATTTCTAAAGAGTTTTCCACTCATTGTTAGCCTTAGTAATTAATTTTGTGGATTGTATAAGAGGTTGGTAACATTTTGGTTACCTAGATAGGGATAAGCATCCCCATCTAATAATTATTTGATATTTTTACTTTCCCAGTACTTTCTAATTTCATCTTTAGTCGATGCAGGAAGAGGAACGTAACCTAAATCTATTGCTGCTTTATCTCCATTGGTATAGGCCCAATCAATAAATGCTGTAACTTGTTTATTTGTTTCAGTTTTTTCTATTGGAAGTAAAATAAATGTAGCTGCTACAATAGGATACGAAGTTGCACCTGCTGGGTCACCAATAACCGCATAGAAATCATTATCCGCTGTCCATGTCGCATATTTAGCAGCATCCTGGAAAGACTTTAATGTTGGATTTATGTAGTTACCCTCTTTGTTCTCTATCTGTGCAGCTGCAAGACCTAATTTGTCTTTAAAAGAGTACTCAATGTAACCAATAGAGTTTTTAATCTGTTGAATGTTTGCTGATACACCAGAGTTTGATTTACCTGCCACAACTTTAGCTGCTTTCCATGTAGGTTTTTTACTTACTTTAATGTTTTCATCAAGTTTATTTAAGAAGTATGTAAAGTTAAAAGTTGTCCCAGATTTATCTGCACGAACTGCAACAGTAATAGGCTCATGTGGAAGTTTAAGTTCAGGATTTTGTACTGTAATAGCTTTATCATCCCAGTGAGTAATACTTCCTGAGAAAATACCTGCAACTGCTGCACGACTCAACTTAAGTTCACCATCTTTTATACCATCAATGTTATAAGCTAAAACAACTGAACCAACCACAGAAGGGAACATAAATAGTTTATTCTTTTTAAGTGCTTTTGGCTTAAGTGGTTTATCTGAACCAGCAAAGTCAACCATTCTTTTTTTGATAGATTTGATACCATCACCAGAACCAGTTGGTGTATAGTTTACCTGAGCTTTAGTTGCCTGAAAATATTCAGCTGTCCATGCTTTATAGATAGGTCCAGGAAATGATGCCCCTCTACCCTCTAGGTTATCTGCATTGACTGCTGTAAGTGCTACTGAAGCTACTATTGCTGTTGTAAGAATTGTTTTTAATGTCATATTGTATTTCCTTAGTATATTTAGAAAAGTATAAAACAACTTGGAAACATTTTGATTACAGATATGTAATCAAAATACTATTGATAAGTAAAGAGTGTTCCGCCAATGTGATTTTTATCTATAAGATAAGAATAAATATTTTTAAGATCAAAACCACTTGCTAAGAACATCTCTTTTTTATGTTTCATTAAAAAATCTGCTGATTGTAATTTTGTTACTATCCCACCTGTAGCAAATTCATTACTAGGTGTATGTTCAGCATTAAGTTCTTCTTCTAAAAGCGTAGTAACAACGGCTCTTCTCTTGGCATCATGATAAACATTAGGATCTTTATCATAAAAAGCATCTATATCAGAGAGTATCACAAGAAGTTCTGCATTAAAGTGCTGTGCAACATGTGCAGAGAGCCTGTCATTATCACCAAAAACCAACTCCTCTACACTTACCGTATCATTTTCATTGATAATAGGTACGACTCCATTTAAAAGCAAAGTATCTATAGCTACCTTTGCATGGCTAATATGTTTAGCTGAATCAAAAACATCGGCAGAAAAAAGTACTTGAGAGCAGAGTACATCAAATATAGCAAACTTCTCTTGATACATTTTAAGTAAAAAAGGTTGTCCTATGGCTGCAAGAGCTTGTCTGTTTTCAACACTTCCTCTGTCTAGTGGAAGTTGTGTAAACCCTGCTGCTACTGCACCTGAACTTACCAATATAACTTCATAGCTATTAGCCTTAAGCTCTACAATAAGTTGAACTAGTGCTAACATGCGGATTTTGGCTATGGCTCCATTCTCTGTTAAAACATGAGATCCTACTTTAATGACAATTCTTTGCATACTATTTCCTAAGCTTCATTTTCTTCTTCAACATCTTTAATGAAAGAACCTAAAGCATAACGCAGTGCTTCTGTATTAATATGTGCTACTGATGAGATAGGTAAAACAAAGAGTGGTTCTTTTTCTGGTAAAGAGACCCCAAAATCTCTCTTAAAACCATAACTAATGTATTTTGTATCCGCTTTATATTGATGAAGTGTACTGTTTGACTCTACCTGAATAGTGTCTAAAAATGTTTTGGTAAGTTCATTTACCTGATCTGCTGAAAGTGCATCTATTTTAGTAATAGCAATCGCATATTTTCTTGTAGCTAAAGTCTCAGAATAGCGTTCTAACTCAACAAGAAGTGTCTCATATTGATACTTCATCTCTCTGTAATTAGCTGCATCTATCATAAGAAGTAGTGTTTTCGTTCTCTCAATATGTTTTAAGAATTCTAAACCTAAACCTCTACCGTCACTTGCACCTTCAATAATACCAGGGATGTCTGCCATCATGAATGAGTCATAATCACCTAAATGTACCACACCCAACTTAGGAGTAAGTGTAGTAAACTCATAATTTGCTACTTCAGGTCTTGCATTAGAGAGTGTAGCAATGAGTGTTGATTTACCAACATTAGGGTAACCTACTAATCCTACATCTGCTATAAGTTTCATTTCTAATCTTATCTCTTTAGTTATACCTGGTAATCCTGGTTGTGCGTAAGTTGGTCTTTGATTCGTTGAACTTTTATAGTGCAAGTTTCCAAGACCACCCTTTCCACCTTCAAGAAACTCAATAACATCGCCCTCATTGACTAAGTCTAAAATCTCTTCACCTGTCTCTACATCTACAACAGTAGTACCAGGAGGTACAGTGATAATCGTATCTTTACCTTTACGACCATAGCATTTACGACCTTCACCAGGACGACCATTTTCTGCTTTTATGTGATGTCGTCCACGAAGTCCTGATAGTGTATCTGTGTTGTTATCTACTTTAAAATAGATAGCACCACCACGTCCTCCATCCCCACCATCTGGACCGCCGTTAGCAACAAATTTTTCTGTCCAAAAAGAGATGGCACCTGCTCCACCTTTACCTGAGCTAACTAATAGTTCTACACTATCTATAAACATATTTAAACCTTTACAACTTATGAGAATCTGCTATCTGATATGATAACAGTAAATGAATTGTAAAATTATATCTAAATTAGGGAAATTATCGCTATAATTTTTCTATCTATAAATAAATTGAAGGGTAATCGTATGAAATTAATAAAAAGTACAATTGTAATAGGTTCATTCTTGCTACTTAATGGGTGTGGACCAAGCAATGTTCCTGAAAAAGAGGGTGGATACTATCACAATAATATTTATTTTGGTAAAGACTTATCGCCATCATATAAAAAAGGTATTAAAGATGGTTGTACAACATCTAACGGTAGATACAAAAAATCACATTATTTATTTAATAATGATATAAAATACAGTGATGGGTGGTTTATAGGACGTAACAAATGTAGACATTTATTAGTGCTAGAGAGTGATTAAAAAGATTAAGTGAGTATTTAATCTAAAATTATAAGTCCGAAAGAAATCGGACTTATATGAATTATGCAGTTACTACTGAAACTTTCTTCTGACTAGAAGTTCTGTTATCAAATTTAACTACACCTTCAACCAATGCAAATAGTGTATGATCTTTACCCATACCTACTCCATTACCTGGGTGAACTTTAGTTCCTCTTTGTCTGATGATAATGTTACCTGGAATAACTGTTTCACCACCAAATTTTTTAACGCCTAAACGACGTCCAGCTGAATCACGATTATTTTGAGTGGATCCTTGACCTTTCTTGTGTGCCATATCTTCTCCTTATCCTATTTTAGTAATTCTAACTCTAGTAAAGTCTCTTCTGAAACCTCTTTTAAGTTTTGAATCTTTTCTTCTTCTTTTCTTGTAGATGATAACTTTTTTATCTCTACCTTCATTGATCACTTCACCTTTAACTACAGCACCCTCTACGAATGGAGTACCTACAGTTAATTCACCGTTATCTAACGCTAGAACTTCTTTGAATTCTACTGCTGCTTTTGGCTCAAGACTCATGTTGTCAAAACAGATGATATCACCCTCTTGAACTTTGAATTGTTGACCACTTGCTTTAATGATTGCGTACATTGCAAACCCTTTATTCTATATTGTCTTAAAAAAGTTCGTGATTATACCCAAACAATGTTTAATATTTTTTTAAAGTTTAATAAATACTATCTATTAACCAAAATCTACATTACCATTTGCCATAGCAATACAATCTATCTCTATCTTGACACCTTTTGGTAAACTTCGTACTGCAACCGTACTTCTTACAGGTTTATGACTACCAAAGTAGTGTGAGTAAATATCATTAACTTTATCAAAATCACGCATATCTTCCAAAAATATTGTTGTTTTAATGACATCATTAAAATGTGCATTGGCTGCTTCAAGTACATAAAAAAGATTTTTCATCACTTGATGTGTCTGCCCTTCTACATCATTAGATACTAACTCACCATTAGGCAGCAGACCAATTTGCCCTGATGTATATACCAAACCATTAACTGCTACTGCTTGTGAATAGGGACCTATAGCTTGAGGTGCTTCTATTGTTGAAATAAATTTCATCTATCAATATCCTTTATTTTGTATTTCTTTCATAAAATATATATGCAGTAGAGTAATCAGAAAATTCAAAATAAACTTTTACTTCTCCTGCATCTTTTTTACCATTCATATTTATATCATCTATACCATACCCATAACGATAGGGTCTTGGCTTGCTATCATTTGTACCATATGCCGTAGAGATTTTATCTATTTTGATAAATTTATGTACCAGTTTATCTCCTGCGTAAATATCAAGTACACCATTAGTTCCTGTCCAGTTTTGCAATGAACGGCTAAGGCTATTTTGAGTCTCTTGAGTACATGCTGTTATCAGTAACACCGTAGCTAAAAAAAGTAGTATTTTTAATTTCATGCTAAATCCTTTTTATATTTTTAAAATTGTAACACTATTATGCTGTAGGCATTCCAAACTTTTGGGTAATAAACTCACCCTCTTCATTATAATAAAGATAAAAGAGTTTATCTTTAACGATAGTAAGCCCAGCCAAATAACGTAGTGCCATATTGGCTTGAAGTGACCCTATATGCATCACTATAGGTGCTGCTATACCTGCTGGTTTATGGTCAGAAAGATTAAATACCTGAAAAGATGCTTTATCAAAAAAACAAACCTGTCCGTTAAACTCTTCTACACTTGCATAAATCCAAGGTATTTTGTGCCTTTTAGCATAAGTATCTATTTCACCTCTTACAGGTAAATTATCTGTAGCATCCAAAATAAGGTCATATGAATGCTTCAACTGCTTAAAAGTATCAAATGGCATATCAAATGCTACGGCTTTAACAAAAGGATTTTTATTTTTCATAAGTGCCACAACTACTTGAGCCTTATTTTTATCTTCATCATCAAGGGTAAATGCGATTTGTCTATGTATATTATGGTTTGATACCTTATCAAAATCTACCATATGTATCTCACCAATACCTGATGTTCCCAGTGCCATTGCCAATGTACACCCTAATCCACCAGCACCTATAATAGCAATTTTTTTATCATGCAGTGATGCTTGAACCTCTTCACCCCATAGTTGTATCTGCCTATTAAAGTACTCATCGATAGTCATATTAAATTCTACTTCTCAACTCTTTTTCAAAACCCCAAGTTTTACGATGTTCTAAAACTTCAGCTTTATCTATGACTTCTATAAGCATAGACTCTTTATCTTCAAGCATCATCTCTACTTCACCTTCGGGTGAAACTAACATGGTGTCACCATAAAACTTCCACTTTACCTCATCATCACTGTACTCTCCCAAACGATTAGCACGCAAAATAAAACATCCATGAAGAAAAGCTTTTGTCTTGATAATCTCTCTCCAGCGATTATGTGAACCAAAAGTAGAGGCTGTAGGTAAGAGAACTAAATCTACTTTTTTCTGTGTTACATTTTGCCAAAAGTGGTCAAAATGTAGTTCAAAGCCAGCCATAACCATGACTTTAAAACCTTTAATATTAAATATCATAGGATCTTTAAGAGGAGCTATTTCATTAGCAAAAAACTTTTTTTCATTCCAGTGAGGATAAGGAAGAAGTATCTGCTGTTCATAATAACTAACACCTTTAGCAGTAATCTTTGCTATAGTCTTATGATATCCATCTTTTTTAATCTGTATAATAGGAGCAATAAAAACCATAGTATATTTTTCTGCAAAATTTTTCAGTAGTTCAATATGTTGACGACTCTGCTCTTTTACCATATTAGGAGCCATAGTAGCAAACTCTTTGAAGAAGTGATTTAGTACATACTCACCAAGAAGTATTACATCTGCACCTCTTGTATGAGCTTGTTTTAAATAATATTCAAGTCTTGTAGCATTCATACCCAAAGTTGGTAGTTGCAAAGCCGTAACTACCAGTTGTTTAGAACTTGGCATCTATTTAACCTCTTCTATATTTTGGTTGGCTTGTTCTATTACTGTAATTTTTATTTTTGCTTCTTCTATCAATCTTTGAGCATCTTTTATATTTTCAAGACCCTCTTCATAAAGCTTTACAGACTCTTCTAAGGTAATCTCTGGATTCATCAACTTTTCTAAAAGTTCTTTTGAATACTCTAACTTCTCTTCAAATGTTTTATTTTTCATTTCAATACATCCTTGATATTTTCTTCAAACTTCTCTAGCTCTACCAAAAAAGCATCATGCCCATAATCACTTTGAACTTCTAAGTAACTGTATGACTGTCCATTACGTTCCATCATCTTAGCAATATGCTCCATTTCAGAAGGAAAGAACAAATAATCAGAACTGAAACTTATTAGATGGACATTTGCTTTAATACGTAAAATAGCCTCATGTAAAGAGTCATACCCACGGGTTAGATTAAAAGTATTAATCGCTTTAACAATATACAAGTAGGAGAGTGGATCAAATATACGTGAAAAGTTATTGGTATTATACTCCATATAGCGTTCTACTTCATAACGTCCAAAGAGTTCAAACAGTCCATCATTATTAACATAATTACGTCCAAACTTCTCATCCATCGAATCAGGAGAGAGGTAAGAGATATGCCCAGCAATTCGTCCAATAGCCAAGCCATCTAAACCCTCTTCCTTAAAAGCATTTCTCTCATAATTACCATGCTTAAAGCGTGGGTCTCGTCGTATGGCTTCCATCGCTACTTTATTAAAAGACATGGTCCATGGTCTAGTTGCATAGGTGGCAGCTAAAGAGATAATATCATCAGCCAAATTAGGATAATCAATCGCAAATTGAAGTGCCTGCATACCCCCCATAGAACCACCTACAATAGCACGCAGATGGTAAATACCAAGTTGTGAAAGTAACTGCATCTGAGCACGCACCATATCTTTTATCGTAACGACAGGAAACTTGAGTCTATACGGGTCTTCACTAGGATAATTATCATTCATTGGTCCAGTTGTTCCAAAACATGAACCTATTACATTGGTACAAATAACAAAATACTTTGTCGTATCTATAGCCTTGTCATCACCAATAAGTCCATCCCACCAGCCTGCTTTTCTCTCACCTTCATATGTTCCTGCAGCATGATGAGAGCCACTTAAGGCATGGCAGACTAAAATAACATTGCTCTTCTGCTTATTTAACTCTCCATACGTCTCATAAGCAATCTCATAAGGCTCTAAGATACGTCCACTCTCTAAATACAGAGGACTGCTAAAATGTGCTGTTTTTGTTTCGATTTTCATGGACTGCTTTTTTAGTTGATATAGTTTTGTAGTATTTTATCTAATTTGGGCTTTTGTTTTGTAGGTCGGGTTGCCCTCATCCCGACATCAATTTAAATATAATAATATTTTTGTATGCAGATTTACGTCGGGATGAGGCAACCCGACCTACACATTAACCTAAAGCCTTAGTTAAATCATCTATTAAATCTTGTGTATCTTCTATCCCTACACTTAGTCTTACAAGCCCAGCAGGTACACCTGCTTCTATAAGCTCATCAGCTGAGAGTTGTTGATGTGTTGTACTTGCAGGGTGCGTAATAATAGATTTACTATCTCCTATATTGACAACTAAAGAGAAAATCTCTGTACCATCTGCTATCTTCTGTGCTGTCTCTTTGTCTGCAACTTCAAAAGAGAGTAGTCCTGAATGTCCACCCTTAAAGTATTTTTGACCTAACTCATAATTAACATCCGACTTAAGCCCAGGGTAATTTACTTTATTTACCTTTGGGTGAGCTTCTAAAAACTCTGCTATAGCCAATGCCGAGCTTGCGTGTTGTTTCATGCGCAGTGGCAAAGTTTCAATCCCTTGAATGTATAACCATGAGTTAAATGGTGAAGGTGCAGCACCCAAGTCACGCAATAATGCAAGTCTTGTTCTAAGTGTAAATAGAGGTAAAGGTAAATCACTATATACAAGCCCATGATAACTTTCATCTGGTTCATTAAAGTGTGCATAGCGTGTATTGCCTTTAA
Source organism: Campylobacterota bacterium (assembly GCA_034659695.1). Lineage (GTDB taxonomy): Bacteria > Campylobacterota > Campylobacteria > Campylobacterales > Sulfurovaceae > Sulfurovum. The sequence continues at coordinate 35,953 of JAYEHY010000038.1, forward strand.
TTTTATCTACCAGATCATGACGCTCAACAATAATACCACCAATTGCTAGCCCCTGTCCAGTTGTGTATTTACTAGCACTATGCACTGTTAAGTCACACCCATGCTCTAAAGGCTTACACAAAATCGGTGTTGCCACAGTATTATCAACACATGTTAAGATATTATGATTATTGGCAATAGCCACTATTGCATCAAAATCAGCCACATCAATACTTGGATTGGTGATACTTTCAAAAAGAATAATTTTTGTTTTATCATCTACAAGAGCTTCTATTGAAGAAGGATTTTTCACATCAAAATAACGTGTCTCTATACCAAAACGCTTAATTGTATGTCCTGTAAGTGTAGTTGTTCCACCATACACTTGCTTTGCTACAATAATATTATCTCCAGCTTCAGCAACATTAGCAATAGCATAAAAGATAGCAGCCATCCCTGAAGCAGTACCTATAGCAGCTACACCACCCTCTAACGCAGCAAAACGCTTCTCAAATACATCAGTCGTAGGGTTCATAAGTCTAGTATATATATTTCCTAGCTCTTTAAGTGCAAAAAGATTTGCTGCATGTTCTGTATCTCTAAACTCATAAGCAGTCGTCATATAAAGAGGTACAGCCATTGTCCCTTGTGCATCTTTTTCATATCCAGCATGGATAGCTAATGTTTGTTCATTCATTATATTTCCTTATTTTGTTATATTAGGTAAATTATAGCTTGTAGTTGCTTGGAGTTATGTTTTTTTACAGTACTTTGTCGTCTAGGGGTCAAAGTAACCCCTAATTAAAATTATTATTCAGTATCTTCTTCACCAATTAACTCTTGATCTTCTACTTCATCCTCAGATTTCTTACTAACTGTGTTTGCTGCAGAATAAGTCAACATTGTACCAAGCATAAGACCACCTTCTGTTACTTTAATCTTTTTTACTCTCATTGTCCCTTTAACCTGACCATCTTTACTTATTTCTAAAAGTTCACTTACAGTAATATCACCCGTAATAAGTCCATTTACTATAATATTTTTAGCTTCTATGCCTTCGGTTTCAACATTACCATTTGATTTAATATGAATACTCTTTTCTGCATAAATCGTTGCTTTTAATGTCCCATCAGAGATTATATCAACAGCATCTATTTTATCTGAAACATTACCTGTTTTTGTGACCTCTAAAGTAGTACAAGCGATGCTTCCCTCCAATAAACCACTAATAATAACTTTTTTAGATTTTATATTACCATAGACTTTACCACTCACTCCAATCACTACACTATCTTCAATTGTTAGATCTCCATGTACAATTCCATCAATATGTATAGTACCACACCCTTCTATATCACCTTTAATATTCATACATTTAGTAATAATAGTTGTACTGTGTGTACTCACACTTGTACCTGTACTTTTTTTCACACTTGCAGTAGTTACCTGCTCTTCCTTAGAGCTTTTTCCAAAAATTGACACAACTTCTCCTTTTTATTTTAATTAATGACTCTTCTTGCCCATTTATAGCGATTACCATAAAACGTTTTATTTAAACTTGATATGATAACACGATTTTTTGCTGAACTTGCATGAATAAACTTATTATTACCAATATAAATACCAACATGGTTCACAATGCCCTTTCTTTGCCTTGATGTATCAAAAAATATCAAATCACCAGTCTTTAAGTATTTTCTTTTTATGCGTTTACCATATTTAGATTGTTGTCTTGATGTTCTTGGTATATATACACCTAATCTTTTATAGACATAAGAAGTAAATCCAGAACAATCAAAGGTTCTTGGACCTACTGCACCCCATACATATTTTTTTCCTAATTTCTTTTTAGCTGTATTAGCTAAAAGCTTTTCTCTTTTACGTTTTTTTTGAACCAATCTTTTTTTACGTTTTTTCTCTTTTTTTATCTTCTCTTTTTTCTTTTTTATTTTTAGAGATAATTTCTTTTTCAATTTCTCTTTGAATTTTATCTCTTTTTTAAGCTCTTTTTCTATCAGTTTTATCTCTTTTTTTAACTCATCTAAGAGTTTATCACTTTTACTCTTCTCTTCGATACTTTTTAATAAAACTGACTTTTTCTCTTTTAATTTTTCTGTAAGTAGGAGTTTTTCTTTTTTAAGGGTATCTAGTTCTAATAATTTTTGTTCAAATGATTCACGAGCACTACTATCATCTTCTATTTTTTTTGAGAGAATTTTATTATCTTGTTCTAAATCTACATATTTACTATTTAAAATTTGAATATAGATAAAAAGTCCCCCCACTAATACCACTATAAAGAGCAAAGCGAATAATAATATTTTTTTTATAGATTTAGGAGCAGAATACTGCTTTACTCCTCCTATATCACTAACAGTAATTACCATTTTATTATCCACTGAGCATCCTCTCTTATATTAATTAAGGTATTTAGTTTAAAGTATTATTTTGAAACTTTGTTTTTCATATTAGCACAAATTTGTAGTAATGTAAAGAAAAAGTTACCCATGATAATTAGGAGACTCCTTAGTAATCGTCACATCATGTACATGAGACTCTTTAAGTCCTGCAGCTGTAATCTCAACAAATTCTGCTTTATCCCAGAATACTTTGATAGATTCTGAACCACAGTAACCCATGGATGAACGCAAGCCACCTATCATTTGATGTACTACATCTGCTATTTTACCTCTATATGGAACACGACCTTCTATACCTTCAGGTACAAGTTTATCTGCTGCTGTTCCCTCTTGAAAGTAACGGTCTGTACTTCCTTTAGTCATTGCACCGATACTTCCCATTCCTCTGTACTCTTTAAACTGTCTTCCATTAAAAAGTATCATCTCTCCTGGGGCTTCGTATGTTCCTGCAAGTGCAGAACCTAACATAACACAGCTTCCACCTACAGCAAGTGCCTTAGCTACATCACCAGAGTACTTAATACCACCGTCAGCGATAACAGGAACACCTGCTTTGTTGGCTACTTGAGCCACTTCATCTATAGCAGAGATCTGAGGTACACCTACACCAGCCACAATACGCGTAGTACAGATAGACCCTGGACCAATACCAACTTTTACACCATCTGCACCAGCATCTATAAGATCTTGAGCTGCTGCACCTGTTGCGATATTTCCTGCAATTACATCTACATCAAGTGATTTTTTAATCAGTTTAACTGTATCCATGATACCCTGTGAGTGACCATGAGCAGAGTCAAGTACAATAACATCTACACCAGCTTCAACAAGAGCTGTAGCACGGTCAAGTTGTCCTACACCAATGGCAGCTGCAACTCTAAGACGACCATGTTCATCTTTATTTGCATTAGGGAACTTCTCTTTCTTCTCAATATCTTTAATAGTAATAAGCCCTTTAAGTTTACCATTATCATCAACGATAGGAAGTTTTTCTATCTTATGTTCTTGAAGTACTTTTGCAGCATCTTCAAGTGTTGTACCCTCTTTTGCAGTTACAAGTGGAGAAGGAGTCATCATATCTGAGACTTTAGCTGTCATATCAGAGATAAAACGCATATCACGGTTTGTGATAATACCAATAAGTGTTTGACTATCATCTACAACAGGTACACCTGATATATGGTACTCTGCCATCATAGCATCGGCTTCAGATACAGATGCATCAGGGGAGATAAATATGGGATCTAATATCACACCTGCTGTTGACTTTTTTACTTTATTGACTTGTTGTGCTTGTGTTTGAATATCCATATTTTTATGAATTACCCCTATACCCCCAAGTCTAGCCATAGCAATAGCCGCTTTAAACTCTGTTACTGTATCCATCGCAGCAGAGACTATAGGTATATTAAGACTTACTCTTTTAGTAAGTTGTGTAGTAATGCTAACTTCTTTAGGAAGGACAATTGAATGTTGTGGTACAAGTAGTACATCTTCAAATGTGAGTGCTTTTTTCTTAATGTTCATATTTTAGTCCTTTAGTGTGTATTTACTTTCTTTTCTACGAGTGAGTCAGGTGATTCATGATTCATTGCCTTGCAACAAATCACAAATCACCAAACCCCTCTAACATTTACTTCGTATAGTTTACAGCTTTTTCCATGCTTGCAGCACCGTCAAAAAGGGTTTTTTCATTAAATGCTTTAGCAATAAGTTGTAAACCTATTGGCATACCTTCATCATTTTTAGCTACTGGTAGAGAGATGGCAGGAAGACCTGCCAGGTTAATAGCAATGGTATACATATCTGACTTATACATCTCAAGTGGATCTTTAGATGCTCCTATTTTAGGTGCAACAGAAGGAGTAACTGGAGATAAAATAAGGTCTGCTTCTTCAAAAATAGCATTAAACTCGTCACGAATAAGGTGCCTTACTTTTTGTGCTTTAACATAGTATGCATCGTAGTAGCCTGAAGAGAGTACAAAGTTACCAAGTAAAATACGCCTCTTTACCTCTGTGCCAAAACCTTCCGATCTTGTCTTATAGTAAAGCTCTTCAGTATTTTTAGACTCTGCTCTTGTTCCATAGCGAACACCATCAAAACGAGCTAAGTTAGTCGCTGCCTCTGCTGTAGCAAGTATGTAGTAAGTGGCTATATCATATTTTGTATTTTGCATATTTTTATGAACAATAGTATGTCCAGCTTCTTTTAATTTTTCAATAGTATTAGCATAAGCTTTTTGTGTGTCTTCATCTGCTTCACTTATATAGTTGTCTATCACAGCGATTGTCAGTTTAGCTTCAGAGTCTATATTATTAGCAATATCTTCTATCTCAAAATCAGCAGATGTTGAATCTTTATCATCATGCCCTTTAATCGCATCATACAAGATAGCCGCATCCTCGACATTTTGAGTAATAGGTCCTATCTGGTCAAGACTTGATGCATAAGAAGCCAAACCAAAACGGCTTACTCTTCCATATGTAGGTTTCATTCCAACTACACCACAATATGCAGCAGGCTGTCGAATAGACCCACCAGTATCAGAACCGAGAGCTGCTATAGCTATACCACCTGCAACAGCAGCAGCAGAACCACCCGAAGATCCACCTGGTACTCTGTTGCTTCCATGTGGGTTAATCGTTGCACCATAAAAAGAACTCTCTGTAGTAGAACCCATAGCAAACTCATCCATGTTTGCTCTACCAAATGCCATTAATCCTTTAGACTTTAAGTTTTTAATAGCTGTAGCTTCATACGGAGCGATGTATCCTTGAAGAATTTTAGAACCAGAAGTTACAGACCACTCTTTTACTTGAATATTGTCTTTTATGAGTATCGGCACACCTTCACCAGAACTTTCAAACCCTACATAGGCATTGAGTCCAGACTCTTTTGCTTTTGCTTCGAGTTCAACTCTTAAGGTTGCCATCTCTTCGTTAGATTTTGTTAATGCTTCTTTTAGTGTTATCACTGTCTATTCCTAAGTAAATATGTAAAATTGTGTGATTATATCTAAAAGTTGGTTTAGGGAGTATTATCTAGGGTTTATTTACCCCTCTCTCATACGTAATATTTCATTGATATCATCGTATTCATAAACTCTATACCCCTCTACTCTCTCCTTAATCGCTTGTACTGCCATACGGTCTGCCAGTTCATTTCCCTCTACTCCTGAATGTCCTTTAACATGCTTTATGGTTACGGTATTTTTAATACTATCATATAAAATATGTGCCTCTTTGATAAGCTCTAAGTTTTTAATCTCACCACTCTTTTTTGTCCAGCCTTTAGCCTTCCACCCATATGCCCAATTTGTAATACAATCAATACTATATTTAGAATCAGAATAGATTTGTACATCAGGTACATCTTTAGCCAACTGTAAAGCTTTATAAAGTGCATGAAGTTCTGCTGTATTGTTTGTACCATTAGGAGTGTAGTCACCATACAAAAGTGTAGGTTTTTCTGTTCCATCATAAAGAGCCAAACCACTTCCTGCCTTTCCAGGGTTACCTTGACAAGCTCCATCACAATAGATAGTTAAATTTTTTAAACTTTTTTTAGGTTTATTTTGATTCTCACTACTTTGTGATTTTTTTTTCTCTTTATGAAAAGTAGCAACCAGTTGATAATTTTCAACTATCTGTTTTTGCACGGTTAAAGGAAATTTTCCTCGTAGGAATAAAAACAAATTTGTATCAGCTAGTGAGAGCTCCTTACCCAAAACAGAAGCCTCCCACCCCTCTCTAGAAGGAAATTCTTCTCCTAGAAGTTCTAGTTGTGTTTTATTTAACACCCCATTGTGTAAACCTGATTTTAAAAATGACTCTGTTATTTTCATCTATATAAGCCTCTGTATCTATTTGCCCTATTATACCCTAAGGATTAGTGTTTAAAAAGTAGTTCTACTCGGCGGTTTTTAGCCCTTTGCTCTCTATTTGTATTCTTTACCAAAGGTCTTAGCTCTCCATACCCTATTATACTAATGTTTTCTAAAGTAAAATTCTCATATTCAAGTAGGTATTTGCGTACTTCTTTGGCTCTTTGCAGAGATAATTTTTGATTATAAACTTTTGTACCTATACTATCAGTGTGTCCTTCTATGCTAAGTTTCATCTGTTTATAGTCAAGTTTTTTCATGAGGTTATGAATAAGTTTATGGGCTTCTTTTTTAAGTTTGTAACTGTTTAAGTCAAACAACACTGCACTAGACAAAGAGAGTTTTATTTGTGAGCCTATGGCTGCTACAGCATCTATATCTGCCCCTGCATAAGTACCTTTACATGCAGATTTTAAGTCTGCTAAACGAATAAAAGAAAATTTTTCATCTTTATTGACATGGGCTGATATATCTACTTCTGCTTTTCCACCTGCTACTTTACCTATCTCTATCCACTTTTCACCATCTTGGGAGATAGCCAAAGAAGTTGCTTCTATCTTATGACCTCTCTCAAAAACATGTAAATCATTTCCCTCTATATCTACTAAAACATTATCCTCAAAAGCCAAAACCAATATGCCACCACAAGTTAAGCTCAAGCTTTTTCTATCTACCACACCTAAAGAACGATTAGTATCATGATTTTTACTCTTATATGAAGATTTTTTATCAAAAGAGACTACTCTGTCTGCAAAGGAGAGATCACCATAAGGTAAAACTATTTTTCCTCCATGCCCATCAGAGTAAGATTTCTCTTGAGCAAAAAGTACAACTATACTCAAAAATAAATACCATAAATACTTCATACTTTAAAGCCTTTTATTCTATTCAAACACATTAGCAAAATCAACTGACACTGCACAGCCATTAGAGATATATCTAAATTTTAAACACCCAATTTTTTCTTATAGTAAGTCACTACTCCCAACCCAATGCCAACTAAAGCAAAAATAAAAACTATGGAGCCGATAATCACTTCTATCTGTATAGGTTGAGTCATATCAAACATTATGCACCTACCACAGTTGTACAACGCTCACAAGCAGACGCTTCATCACTACTTGTAAATCTCCAACATCTTGGACACTTAGCTGCAGTTGCTTTGTGTACTGTATATGTTTTTCCCTCTAACTCAAAAGAGGCTACTTGCTCACCTTGGGAACTAGCTTTCATAGCTGAGACTACAAACCAGTCTTCTAAATCTTTACTATCGTTAATAGGTAAAATGCTTATATCTCCAGCAATTTCTAACTCAAGTGTAGCTTTGATGATTTTCTCTTTTTTAAGAGAATCTATCGCTTCAGAGAAGTTTTGACGCGCCTCTATGAGTAATACATCATCAAAAGAGCTCTCCACTTCAGGTACAGCTATATATTCAAGATCAAATACATTTTCCATCTCTCCTTTAAAGAGGGTAGGAGCATATTCAAGTATCTCATCTGCTGTGTAAGTAAGTACAGGAGCTATAAGCCCTAACATCGCTTTACTTATATGAGCCATTGCAGACTGTGTTGCTCGTCTTACAGGGTCGTTTTTATCTTCACAGTAAAGCCTATCTTTAGTGATATCCATATAGATACCAGAGAGTTCATTGGTGATGAAGTGGTTAAGTGTTGCAAACCCTCTTAAAAAGTCATACTCATCAAAAGAACTTTTAACAGAAGCAAATACACTACCTGCTTTAGCAAGTATCCATCTGTCTAACTCTCCGTATACATCGTTAGCTACATACGCTTCTAAGTCATCTACATTGGCAAGTAAAAATCTAAAGGTATTTCGTATTTTTCTGTACTGCTCTGCTGTCTGTTTTAAAATACCATCAGATATTTTCAAGTCCGTTTGGTAGTCAGAGAGTGCTACCCATAATCTCAAGATTTCAGAACCATACTGCTTGATGACTTTGTCAGGAGCAACTACATTCCCTTTAGACTTTGACATCTTTTCACCCTTGTTATCTACAGTGAAACCATGCGTGATAAGTGTTTTGTAAGGTGATACTTCATTTACTGCAGCAGAAAGCAAGAGTGAAGACTGGAACCATCCTCTGTGTTGATCAGAACCCTCTATATAAAGAGAAGCTGGGTATTCACCTGCATCATAGTTACCTGAACTCAATACTGAATTCCAAGTTGAACCTGAATCAAACCATACATCTAAAATATCAGTCAGTTTTTCTAAATCATCAGGGTTGTATTTTGTATCAGCTGGTAATAGTTCTGCATTGCTCATAGCGTACCAAGCATCTGCACCATGTATGTCAAATAAATTTGCCACATGTTCAAGTACATCTGCATCAAAGATGACAGCTTTGGTACTCTTAACTCTAAAGAATGCTATAGGTACACCCCAAGAACGCTGACGAGAAATACACCAGTCTGGTCTTCCTTCTATCATCGGTTTAAGTCTATTTTTTGAAGATTTAGGGAAAAACTCTACCTCTTCTATGGCATTAAGTGCTGTCTCCCTTAGTGTATCTTTAGCTCCCTCTGCTTTGTCATCTATAGAGATAAACCATTGGTTAGTCGCTCTATAAATAAGTGGTTTTTTCGTTCTCCAGCAGTGTGGATATGAGTGCCAAAATTTAGACTCTTTAAGTAGACTATCACCCAATAGCTCCAATATAGGCTCATTGGCTTTAAAGATATGCATACCTACAAACTCTTGAGGATTAGGGAGTAAATTTAAACCTACCACAGACTCATCAAAACATCCACGCTCATCAACAGGCATTACCACATCAAGACCATACTTTAGTCCTACTTTGTAGTCATCCTCTCCATGTCCAGGAGCTGTGTGTACACACCCTGTACCACCATCCATCAGTACATGATCACCCAAAACCACTTTAGAGCTACGCCCATTAACGGGGTTAATAGTAAGTAGTGTTTCCATTTCAGTCGCTGCTATCTTTCTTGAAGCATGTCCACTGACTACACCCTCTTCTATCATAGCATCATAACGCACTTCAGCTACGATATGACCATCATCAGTCAATACATACATCTCATCAGGATTTAGTGAAATACCTGTATTTGAAGGAAGTGTCCAAGGTGTTGTCGTCCAGATAACAAGTCCAGCTTTTCCATCAATTCCCAATTTCTCCTTAGCCGCATCACTTAATTCAAAATGAACATAGATAGAGTAATCTTCTTTATCTTCATACTCTACTTCAGCATCTGCTAGTGCAGTTCTCGCTGCCCATGACCAAAATATAGGCTTATGACGTTCAACTAGAAGACCTTTTTTTGCTACATCACAGAGTGTTCTATAAATATTGGCTTCAAACTTAAAATCCATAGTTACATATGGATTCTCCCAGTCAGCAATAATCCCTAACTGTTTAAAACCATCTCTTTGGATATCAACAAACTTTCCTGCATGTGCACGGCAAAGCGCTCTAAACTTCTGGGTTGGTAGTGCCTCTTTTTTGCTTTTACCAAGTTTCTCTTCTACTTTTTGCTCAATAGGCAGACCATGACAATCCCAACCTGGAGTCATGCGTACATCTTTACCTTGAAAATAGTTATATTTTAAAATGATATCTTTAAGTGTTTTGTTAAGTGCATGACCAATATGAATGTCACCATTGGCATAGGGAGGTCCGTCATGTAGTGTAAACATAGGTTTACCTTCACGCTTAGCTTTCATCTGATTATAAATATCTGCATCATACCATGCTTTATATCTCTTAGGTTCATTACTTGGAAGATTTCCACGCATTGGGAAAGCAGTTTTGGGAAGGAGGAGTGTGTCTTTAAAATCCATTGTTAATCATACCTTAAACTCTATTTATTATATCGTGCGATTATAGCAAAATGCGAATAAGAACCTACTTTCTGATATAATAGCCTATGAAAAACTTACATATGACGGTTGAAAAGATTATTTTAGAATTAATAAAGAGAGGTAAAAGCATCTCTTTTGCTGAGAGTTGTACAGGAGGAAGAATAGCATCAGAGTTCACTGCTATATCTGGTGCTTCTAACGTATTGAATGGCTCATGTATCACCTACTCTAATGAGATAAAACATAAATGGCTTAATGTTTCTAAAGATACACTAAAACAATATGGTGCAGTAAGCCAAGAGTGTGTTTCACAAATGCTAGATGGTATTGTATCTATAACAAATGCCGACTATGCCATAGCTGTCTCTGGTATAGCAGGACCTAGTGGTGGAACAGTAGACAAACCTGTTGGTACAGTTTATATCGGTTTACTTACGCCAAAAGAGAAACAAATATATCACTGTCAGTTTGAAGGTGCACGCAACGATATACAAAATAAAGCGACTACATTTGCCATAGAAAAACTTGAAGAAAAAATAAAAAAATAACATTTTTCAAAAAACCCTTGACAATAAATAATTACTAAGCTATAATTCCGTCCACTTATTCACAAGAGTGAGTCAAAAAGTGACCCGTTAGCTCAGTTGGTAGAGCAATTCCCTTTTAAGGAATGGGCCCTAGGTTCGAATCCTAGACGGGTCACCATTTACATCGTCTTCAGCAGACGGCTCATGCAATTATTTTGTATAAGTAAAAGCTGTTTTGGTCGCTTAGCTCAGTTGGTAGAGCGCTACCCTTACAAGGTAGATGTCACAAGTTCGAGTCTTGTAGCGACCACCATTATCAATGTCTTCAGCAGACAGCTCATGAAACTAGTTTCATTAGTAAAAGTTGATTTAACAATGTTATGCGGTGGTAGTTCAGTTGGTTAGAATACCTGCCTGTCACGCAGGGGGTCGCGAGTTCGAGTCTCGTCCACCGCGCCATTACATTGTTGACCCGTTAGCTCAGTTGGTAGAGCAATTCCCTTTTAAGGAATGGGCCCTAGGTTCGAATCCTAGACGGGTCACCACTTTTAACAATTATGTTTAATTCCTAGACCCTTTCATCTAGTGGCCAAGGATATTACGTTTTCAACGTAAAAACAGAGGTTCAAATCCTTTAGGGGTCGCCATTCTGTTAAGAAGTATAAATACGGTCGCTTAGCTCAGTTGGTAGAGCGCTACCCTTACAAGGTAGATGTCACAAGTTCGAGTCTTGTAGCGACCACCATAATTACAGTCTTCAGCAGACAGCTCACAAAACTTGTTTTGTTAGTAAAAAGTTGACTTACTTTTAAAAGTATTTTAGTATAATATTTTACAACCTTTTATTAGGTTTAGGTGCGGTGGTAGTTCAGTTGGTTAGAATACCTGCCTGTCACGCAGGGGGTCGCGAGTTCGAGTCTCGTCCACCGCGCCATCTCTTTTTAAACAATCATAAATTTTTTAATAATATGTTTCTTTTTTGGGGACACTTTTGTCTGCAATTTATCTAATTTATTGCAACAAAACCGTAGGGTGGGTTTTTCAACCCACCGTTAGGGCAACTTGCATATAATCACACTCTTGCCGAAAGGCTCAACAATCTTTTGCATATATTGTTAGAATTGGCGATTTATTTTTTACTTTTTAGTTGAGTTATTTGAGTGGCTTGATTTTTAATCTTCTTATTTTTTGTATCTATTGTTTTCTTTAATTGTTCTATCTCTAATTTATACTTTTGTATTAATTCATCATTATTGTCTATTTCCATATCTTTATGTTCTCTTACAAGATCAATAAATAATTCCAGTAAATTCCATTCTTTTTCTTTTAATGTAGGTTCCAATTTACTTATTTTATCTGCTATTTGATTTGCTTCACGAGGAATCCAACTCACACCAATAAAATATTTTTTAGCTATTTTTTCTATAATAACGTCATTAACTGCACTTTGATTATCACACAAAATATGACAATTTGTATAAGCATGTTTTTTGATATAAAATACTGCATAAAAAATAGCAAATTTTTCTGCTTCATTATTATTATCAACATCTAACAGTTGCAAAGTATGTGTTGCATTTTTTTCTGGATCAAAAATACTTATTTTAAACTTTGTATTATTTTCTTCTCCAGATGCATCCACATAGATCAATCGTCTTTTATTGTTAGAATTGGCGTTTGATATTTCCATAGCACTAATCCCTAAGTCTAGTTCTTACAGACTCTTTATGCACAGTCAAGCCCCTCAGTATTGGCTATCATCGCACACGCTTCTCCTGTCTCATCCAAGCCTTGCATACGCATATTACCTCTGTTAATAATATGATAGATTCCTCCTGCTGTCTCTCCTCTTGGAATGCGTGGCATTTTGTTTCCTTATTGTGGAAGTTTGATTGAAATAGTATAGCGAATGATGAATTAAAAGTAGTCTATCTCCTTTATCAGCTCCTTTATCTTGTTATTTCTTTGCATCAATTTCTAAAAATTCATGTAACTTCTCCCATATCCTCACCATAGCTAAGGTATCAAGATGACAGTACGCTAACAAATCTTTTTTGATTCTATCAATTTTAGATTTATCTTTTATCAAATGCAAATTAGCAAAGGTATCCATCGCATCACCACCGTTTTGAATGCTACCTAGTCTTTTATAGTCCAGCTCATTATCATTTGGAAACATTGCGGGCAGTACAGACTTGATAGAAAAACTTCCGTTGAAATCCGGGTGATAATAGCCTCTTCCTCTAAATGGCACTATGAGGTCAACAAACCTTTCATTGAGTGACAAAAGTTCTTCTTCCCTACTCTCTTTAAACGTTGCCAACTCTTTTATCCTACTCATTTCAAAAGATTGGTTATACGCAATAATACTTCCTGTTGGCGTGATATCATCTAGCATCTGTTTTATAAGATCCTCTCTGGGATCAGAGTTTTCATCACCTAAAAACTCTTTATGTTCCATAGTACCGTCTTCATGGAGTATATGTAGCGAATACTGAAATGGCATTTGTTGATAGGGTCGCTGGTTATTAAATCTCGGTATGGCACTTTGAAAGGTTTCAAAGTCAAAGAAGTTTATAGGATACTCGATGGTTCCTAAGAATTTTTTTATAATCTCTTTATTGATGTAAGGCTCTTTTGTTCTAGATGTTTCAACTTGTAATTTTTGTGTGCCATTGAGTCTAAAGTCACGTGGAATGTCAGCATAGGTCATCATTCCCTTGTAATACATTTCAAACTTTTTTGACCAATTCATCCAGTAGAGATTAAAAACTGATGGTGTGGGGATATGTTTCCAACAATGCTCTTTAAAATCACAACCAAAAGGATCTCCGCAATGTCCACCAATATCAATATTGGGCATATCTCCTTTGAGGACTTGCTCCATGTCTGCCAGGTTTGGCTCTATAGCATATTGTTTATCTTGCACCAGTTCAGTAACATCTTCAATTGTAAAAAGCCTTTCTATATCTAATCCATCTTCTAGGTATTTCTTAAATATTTCATATTTACTTATATTATTTTTCCTCATCTTAAACGTTTTACCTAGAAAAAAGATTCTATAAATATCTAATGTGGTTTGAGCATCTAGTATATTTCTTGTGTATTTATTGTTTATATGTGCTATATAAACACGATTCAGCTTGATAGTTTTACTCAATGCATACCATTGTATCGCTGCATCATCTATATGATACTCTTTCACTTTTGTTGAAGCCTTCACCTCATACATATCCCAGTCATCACCATTTTTCACCAATATATCTGCCATAGAAAAGATACCATCTTCAGAAAATGTTGCTTCATAAATGACTTCTGCACCATTGGCTATGAGTTCTTTGGTTTTGGCTATCATACCGCTGAAACTATCGGCATCAAATTCTACCTCAACACCATTTGGAAAAAGTTCTTTAGCTAACTCTCCTACACTGTAACCTGTATTGAAGAGAGATTCTTGTGTGTAGTCAGCTGTTTCTCTGAGTTCTGGTCTGTT
>JAYEHY010000039.1:0-18393 GCA_034659695.1 Campylobacterota bacterium
CATTATAGATACCAATCGTCACATTTGCTTCTCTCGTACCACTCATATTACTCGCTACTGTTGTAGCTGTGTTGGTAAAGCTTGGGTCTGTATTTGGGTCATCTACTCTTAGTACCAGTGTCACACTTTTAGAAATATTTACATCTAAAGTACCCATTTCCCATATCACTGTACCATTAGCATCTACAGCGGGAGAGGTATTTGCAGCTGGACTTGAAGACTGATAAGTAAATCCATCAGGAATCACATCGGTAATATTGACATCTGTTGCCGCACCTGTACCTGTGTTGGCTATGGTTATCGTATAGTTTACATCTTGGTTGCTAGCATTCCCAGGTTCAACAAAAGAGACATTTGCATCTTTAGCGATAATAAGACTAGGCGTAGGCACATCTACGATGATAGTAGCCGTAGCTTCTTGCAAATTGGTCTCATTTGAGTTTATGGTTGCAGGGGCTACGATGGGGTTTTTACTTGGGTCAAAAGGGTTTGTAACATTGGCTTCAAAAGTAAAAGTGTTAGCACTGCTACCTGAAGGTAAATTACCTACATTCCATGTGATAATCTCCCCACTGAGTACACCTCCACCTGAGATATTTCCTATGGTAGTTAAACCTAATGCTGTTAGATTTACCTCAACTACTGTTCCTGTAGTAGAGACAGAAGAGTCATTACCATACGTCACCGTATAGTAAACTCCCTCACCCTCAGCATAGAGTACTTTGTCTGCTGCTATGGCGATGTTAAGCAGTGGTGCACCTACCTCTATGGGTACAATGTTACTTCGTCTCTCTCCAAAACTTGAGTTTGAGTCAGCAATGTTGTTGTAAACACCTACAACATTTGTAACATTGACATCAAACATGAGAGTATGGCTTGTGTTAGACTCCATAAGCGTACCATCAGTAGCGTTAATTTCCCATACTATATTTCCCGTAGCACCTACTGTAGGTGGGGCATCAATCATACCTGCTAGTGTACCACTTAAGTTACCATCATAGACAAAACCTGAAGGTAAAATATCGCTAAGTTCATGAAGTGTAATTGTAAGGCCATCTGTACTGAGAGGATTTGTAAATGTTAAACCAAATCTCACGGTTTCACCTACAGTAGGCGTACTATTACTTACATTTTTGTCTAAATCAGGTGTAATACCACAAGAGTTTACTGCAAGTGCAATGTCTTTAACCCCTGTTATCTCTGGATTGGCTAACCAAATTTCATCTGATGGCTTACCTGTTAAAGCATCAACTTCATCTTGAGTTAGATAAGAAAATGTTACATGTGTATGGGTACTTACTTCCATATTGGCATCTACTAAAAGACGATTATCTCTTGCTTGAACCCCTATAAGGTACTGCCCTGCAAAAAGCTCTTCTGAGTGCCAGTCGGCTACCCATTTAGTAAATCCACCTACTGCTGTAGCGGCAACAGCAAATTCCCAACTACCGCCATCATTGGCTATACCATCACCATTAGTATCACGATACGCATAAAAATCTACTTTTTCAACAGAACGTATAACTACACCATCTACAACAGCAAGTGAATCTTTTACTTCAGCAGTTAACTGTACAGGATTACACCCTACACCAGTAATACTATCTACAATAGGCTGTTGGTAAGACTCATTTTTATCAAAACTTACATAATCACCAAAAGGTGCTGGGTCTTCTGTGTCTGATGTCCATGTAGCATTGATCGCACAATCTTTTTGAAGTGGGTTATTTAAAGAGTTAGAGGTACAAAATATCATAGAGATAGGGGTATCTCTTGTGAGTGTTGGTCCACCAAATGCAGAAGCATCTAGTAGTGCCACAGGGATTTGGTAGTCAATGTAGTACTCATTACAAGGGTTGGTACTCACTTCGGTAGAACGTGTGGTACCATAATCCCATACGGTTTCACTTGAACCATTTGGCCAATTTGAAGCATTATTATCATCACTATAGTTATACATTATATTACTATTATCAGGGTCTACAAACCCTGCAGGGTTATGCCCAATAATGTGAATATTTGGGTCATCTTCTGCAGCAATGGACTGTGTAGGCATATTACCATAGATACCAAATATACGGTCAATATTTTCTCCTGGAGTACCTGATGAACCATCAATATGTGCGGCTATGTCTCTGTATCCGTCACCATCAAGGTCAAAAAATACTGTCCACAGAGCAGAACCCCAAGGGTCTGTTGCTCCGGCACTTCCTGCACTAGGACCTGTTGCGTAAGTGTTGGCTATCTGCTCCACTCTCCAACGAAACATAATCACATCTTCCGCAGGTGTATCACCTTGACGCAGATAATAGTAGATACTAGGTGCTGTCTCATCTGTACACGAAGAGGCGATATTTACGTAGTTTTGAGGAGAAGTACCACCATTAGAGGGATCCTGAGTACGGGGGTCTTCCATCTGGTTGTTAAAACGCGTATAGGGTTTCCACTCACTATCAGCTGGCCATGCAACTGGTGCGTAGTGCATACCTGACGCATCATCAACATTATCAGGAGGATAGGGATCTGCCTGCAATGAAAGAGGAAAAAGTGTAGCTCCTATAATGAATATTAAGAGCATATAGAATTTTGCAAATATTTTTGTATCTGTTACCATAAAATGAACCTTTCTGTTGTGATAAACAACTATTAACTTGAATTATAACATAGAATTGTCACGCAAATGTCATCACCATTGATATATTGTGAGAATTTTAAAATTTTGATAGCTTTTACCTGTTAAAATATTATTATTATCAACGACTGACCATGCATGTGCTTGTAGCGTTTTGTTCGTTTCATCTTTAGCTACACCTATGTAGAGGCAGCCTGAAATACCACGTCTTTTTAACATTTTATAGGCAGTAAAAGCCTTCACTAAACAGGCACTCTCCCATGGGGTATGATTGGCTGATTTTTCTATGATTTCACCTATGATTATGGCTACTTTTAACTCATTTTCACTTAACTCCTTACACTTGTCATTAGAAGAGATGAGATGTAATTTACGACTTAGGTACTTAAAAGAGAAGCGTAAAATCGCCACTCTCATCACTGCCAATGTAAATATGGCTTCAAGAAAAAGAGATTTTTCATTAAAAGGTAAGTTAATAAAGTTTCTTATATTTTTACTAATTTTAGGCATCAAAATCCTCTTTAATTAACCCTTTTTCAAAAAGCTCGCTATAAGACCCCTCTGCTTTTACCTCTGCTTTTTCTATGAGGTAGATGTAATCTGCTTGCTTAATGGTCGTAGTTCTATGTGCAACTATAATGGTAGTCCTGTTTTGTAAAAATGGCAGCAGCGTTTCATAAAGTTTAAACTCTGTTTCATTATCTAGTGCAGAGGTCGCTTCATCGAAAATAATCACTTTAGGCTCTGAGAGTATAAGCCTTGCTATCGCTAGCCTTTGACGCTGACCACCAGAGAGACGCATACCATTTTTACCAATGCGTGTCTGTAACCCCTCCTCTAACCCTTTTACAAAATCTTTAAGTTGAGCAAGCCTTAGTGCTTCATAAATACGTTCATCACTTATATCTTTTCCATACGTTAAGTTCATAGCAATCGTGTCATCAAAAAAAAGTACTTGCTGTAGCATTAATGCAACATTTTCACGAACAGTAGATAAACCTATCTGTTCAATGGGTGTCTCTCCATAGGTTATCGTACCTGTTTGTGGTGGGTACAATCCTACCATCATTTGTGCTAAAGTACTTTTACCACTTCCACTTGCCCCAATAAGTGCTATTTTCTCTCCTTTTTTTGCCTTGATAGTAATGTTATGTAAAATCTTTACTCCTTGAGCATATGAGAAATTTATATTTTCCAATGCAAAAGAGCTTGTCTCTGCATCTTTAAAAGGATTAATCGTTTTTTCATAATTGGGTTCATGACTTAGGGAGAGTAAATTGTTTATACGCTCTAAAGCAGGTTTAGCATTTTGATAAGCCAATACTAAAGCGATGAGTTGCTGTGTAGGCGCTACTAGAGTAGAGAGATAAAACAAAAATGCAATCATCATACCGATACTCAAATCTGAATAGGCAACCGCTGCTATGCCTAATGCCCTAAAAATATCTACCACGGTATTTGTAAGTAAAACCGAAGCATTTTTTGCAGAAGCTGCTTTGTATCCATACTCTAAAGAGCTTGTTTCTATCTGCTTTGCACGCACTTGCAGTAAACCAAAAAAATGTCTCTCATGGTTACTAGTACGCACTTGAATAAAAAGCTCCAACGTCTCGTTTAAAAGTTCATGATAACTATCATACGCTTCATGTTGACGGCGAAAAAGTTTTGCAGTTTTGCGTCCTAATATTTTGGCAAATCCTAAAAAAAATGGGTTGAGCATAAAAACTAAAAGTGCCAGTACCCAATTCATCCATAACATGACAAGTGCAATACCTACAAGCATAAAGGCAGAACTAAAAAGTGTAGAGACAAACTGCCCCGTCATACCACTAATACTCCCTACATCTTGTACCATCTTAGAAGCAATACCCCCAGACTTTAAGCTCTCATACTCACCAATAGAGACACGCTCTAAATGTTGTAAAATACGTTGACGCAGAGTATAGGCGATGTTTTGTGTTATTTTAATGGAGTAAAATGTTTTTTTATTGATAAAAAAATATGCACTTAGGCGTAAAAAAAGAACCATAAAAAGTACAAATAAGATGTAAACCCCCACCTCATTTACAGAGAGATAGCTTGAAAAGAACTCTGTCATCTTACCTTTGTTATGAAGTAAAACTTCATCAATAAGCAGAGGGATAAGCATGGGGATAGGCAGAAGTAAAAGTGTTGCAAAGACTCCATAAAATGTACTTTTCCAAAAATCTCTTTTTTGGCTCTTTACTTGAGTATAGAGTGTTTTAAATGTATAGTTTTCTTTCATCTCTTCCTATCTGTTTTATCGTTAAGAAATTATAACAAAATTTAAATTATATGCTATACTTTGAAAACTGTTCATATCATTATAAGGTAAATCATGCATACAATTAAAGCCCATGCAAAAGTCAATATTTTTTTAAAAATCACTGGTCATAAAGAGGGGTATCATACACTACTTTCAAGATTTGTAAGGGTAGATGCTCTTTACGATACCCTTACTTTTGCTCCCTTGGTGTGCGACAGATTTACCATAGAGGGCTGTGATGACATCTCTTTAAAATCAAACACTATCTATAAAGCCTATGTAGCACTTCATGAGCATACGCAGAGTGAAGCTTTGACGCATTTCTTTAAAGAACATAAAGTTGTTGTAGTAAAAAACATTCCAAGTCAAGCTGGTTTAGGGGGCGGTAGTTCTGATGCTGCGGCATTTATGCGTCTTGCCAATGAAGTATGTCATTTAGGACTAGAGAGAGATGAGTTAGCAGACATAGGAAGCAGCATCGGTGCAGATATTCCATTTTTTATCTACAACTATACATCGGCAAATGTTTCAGGTTTTGGTGAAATTGTAAAACCCTTTGAAGAAGCTCCCTTAGCGTTGGAACTTTTTACTCCAGACATTGGCTGTGACACCACAATGGTCTATAAAACATTTAACAAATACCTACTACAACACATCTCACCTGCTTCATTTTTCGGATGGGATCAGTTAGACTCTCGAACGCTTTTACGTCTCATTCCAGATCCTGTTGCACTTAATGACCTCTACCCTGCTGCACTTGTTGCTTACCCTGAACTTGAAAAGTTAAGCCGTAAAGATTGGTTTTTTTCAGGAAGTGGTAGTACTTTTTTTAGACTCAAAGAGAATATATAGTAAAACCTTACACCTCTTTCACATTACCTTAATCTATAAAAGTTATAATGAAAACTATTAAATTTAAAAGAGGTGTTTTCATGACAACAGCAACGACTCCCTATCCAGATATTTTTGATGAACTAAAAGCAGAAGTTCGTAAAGAAGGTTTACTAGAACGTGTTCCTATACGTGGAAGCATAGAGATGATTGCAATACTTGTCTGTATGGGTATTATACTTATAACTGCTCCTGCTTGGAATCCTATTTTGTTGGGGCTTTTTCTTACTTTAGTGATGACACGTGCCGTATTTGTTTCTCATGATATTTTACATACACAATACTTTAAGAGTAAATCTCTTTCTAAAAAACTCTCTTACCCTTTTTCAGCTTTTATTTTAAGTAACTCCTCTTCATGGTGGGACTTTAAACATAATGTCAATCACCACACCTACTGTAACATTGAAGAGAAAGATGAAGATATTCTTGCCTTAGACCGTGCATTTACAAGAAACAAAGGAGATAATCCTTTTATAAAAAAATATAAATTCCTTATTTTTTGGGGTGCTCAGTTCTTTATGTTTCCTGCTTTTATTGCTCAGTCTTATAATTTTGTTATCAAGCGTAAATTATGGGGTGAGTTTGCACTGATGCTTATGCACTGGCCTATTGTTTGGGGAACACTTATTTTTCAGATAGGTGCTTTAAATACACTTATCGTAGCACTTACCGTTAACTTTACTCTCTCTCCTTGGCTCTCTTTTGGGTTTATTACCAACCATTTAGGGTGTGAAAGTTTTTTAGAGGATGAAGGTAAGGAGTTATCTTGGATGGAACTTCAAATGAGAACAAGCCGTTCACTAACTGGCGGAGCATTTATACACTGGTTTTACGGTGGACTTAATACACAAATAGAGCATCACCTTTTTCCTAAAGCCCCACGTTTTAATCTTTTAAGAGTACAAGAGCTCACAAGAGATTTTGCTGAAAAACATGAGCTAAAATACTTTGAAACTACCCCTGTTACAGCCTATGTACAGATTAATAATGTTTTAAAAGCGTATTAACAATAAAGGGGTCCCTTAAAGAAGGCTAAGTAGCCTTCTTCTCTACTGATTATTTCTCAATCATACGTAAATATAAATTTTCTACCTTTGTTCTTGCCCAAGGTGTCTTTCTTAAAAACTTTAGAGAAGAGTTTATAGAGGGTTCATAATTAAAGCATCTTATATTAATACGCTCTCCTAACTCATCCCATCCGTAAGTATCTACCAACTCATTTAATATCTGTTTTAAATTAATCCCATGTAGTGGATTATTTTTATGTTCATCACTCATGATTATCTATCCTTTTTAGAGGTTTTACTAGGCGTATTATAACTTAATATTTTACACCCTCCCATTCAAATATTTTAAAAAGTTTTTTAAAGGTAGGGTCAATATCTGCTTCTATCACTAGCTTTGTCTGTGTGACGGGATGGACAAATGAAACCCTGTGAGAATGAAGCAAAAGTCGATGCACAGTGTATTTTTCTCTAAAGAGTATGTTATGCTCTCCTCTACCATGTTTGGTATCACCCACAATAGGATGAAAAAGATGCTTCATGTGTCGTCTAAGCTGATGTTTTCTTCCTGTTTTTGGTAAGAGCTTAACTAAAGAGTAACGTGCCACAGGGTAACGACTTACAGGGTAGGGTAACTCAATGGTTGCTAAACCCTCATAGTGTGTCTGAGCCTCTTGCTCCTCTTTTGTTATCCCTTGCTTTTTCTGCTCTTTAGTATCTAGCATCTGTTTTAAAGGGTAGTCTATAACTCCTTCATTACTTAAATACCCTCTTACTATAGCAATATACTCTTTTTCTACCTCATGCAAACGAAAAAGCAGAGACAGCTCCTTTGACATCTCTTTATCTAATGCAAAAATTAACACCCCTGAGGTAGGTTTATCTAAACGATGTACAGGGTAGACATACTGCCCTATCTGATCACGTAACATTTGAATGGCAAATCTGGTTTCATTTTTATCTATGGGAGATTTATGTACGAGTAGTCCTGATGGTTTATTGATGACAACCATGTATCTATCTTGATAAAGTATTTCCAAAGGTTTTATTTCTCTATTATCCATGTAAGATTATATGCTATAATTCTACAAATTATAGACTAAAGGATCCATTTGGCTATCAATATTGTTGCACAAAATAAAAAAGCCCGACATGATTATGAAATTCTTGAAAAATTTGAAGCAGGTATCGTACTCTCTGGAGCAGAAGTAAAAGCCTTACGTGCCAAACGAGCTAACCTAGCAGATGCATTTTGCCGTTTCATTCAAGGGGAACTACACATCATGAATGCACATATTGCTCACCTAGAGACTGCACATAAACACTACACACCAGATACGCGAACTCCAAGAAAACTGCTTTTACACAAAAAACAGTTAGAGAAACTCTATGTCAAAATACATAAAGATGGTCTCACCGTTGTACCTCTTATGATATATTTTAATGAGCGTAATTATGCTAAAGTAAGTATTGCTATTGCTAAAGGTAAAAAACTTCATGATAAACGAGCAGATATGAAAGCTAAAACCCTTGATAGAGAAGCCAAACAAGCGATGAAAAATAGAGAGTATTAAGTCGCTCTTTTTACGCTTAACTCTTCTCGTTTAGAGAGATGTGTTTTAACTCTCTGTGCTTTTCTCTCTAAACGTTTATTGATAAGCAGTGTATGTTTATTTAAATCTAACGCATGTATCTCTTTAAGTCTATACCAAGAAGAGACCCTTTTGTAGCCAATAAACTTATAGATAAGCTTCTTACTTTTAGTTGTCAAATACTTGAAAAATCGCCTAACAGGAAGATGAAACAGTTTTTCTAAATAATACTCAGTCCATTGAAAAGCAGAGATAAATAACTGATATATATAGCTTAATCCTCTTTTAAAGAGAGGAATTTTCTCCATCCACTCTAAGAGCCAAGAAAAAATAACTATTTCAACAATAGGGGCTATCCAACTTCCCCAAAGATAATCTGTAAAAAAGTAAACTAATGCTGTACCCACTTTAAGAAATATGGCTAACAAAAAGCTCCATATTTTTGCTATAAATACTTTCATAGCAAGCATACTGCCCATAAATTTACCAACAAAACCTAATGAACCTAAAAAAGCAAAAATCGCAATAATTTGTTTTAAGATTGGAAAACTTGTAAAGTTATTTTTAATATACTCAATAAGACGCTTTAGGTCATCATTAATATGATCTAAAAAATGAACTTTAAGATTATGATTAATTACTTTTTCTATAAAATAACGTTTGCCAAGTCCTGTAGCAGAGAGAAATGCAATTTTTTTAAGAAAAAGGGTTAATATAAATTTACCTTTAACTAAAAAAAAAGCAGACAACAGTGCAATAACATTACTCTTAACAAACACTACAACACGTAGAATCAAGGCTACAATAAATGTACGACTCTCTTCTACTACAAAAAGTGCTACTATACTAATGGTCAACAGTAAAGGAATAAGCCATAACCATTGCAATCTATCTTTCATCATTTTACTTTTTAAGTGATTCTTTAACAGCTTGGTAAAGGTGTTTCATTTTTGCTACAAAAGGACTCTGCTTAGAGAAGTATCTTGATTTTATACTTTTAAATTGATTTTTAACACTTTGCTTTGCCACTTTTAAATACGCTATACTCTTAATATACACTTCTTTTGACTTCAACCATGCAATAGCACGCACGATAAGCTCATAGAGCCATTTGAACCATTCAAACTCCATAAGCTTATCTTCCGTAACTCTAAAGAGCCAAAAAGTAAATGCCGCTATGGGAATTTTTGCAATATACAGTGTTAAACCTAACATTACTTGCCCACTTACAAACAACATACCAGCATAGATACCAAACGCTTCAACAATAATAAATAGTACTAAAAATATTATGAGAATAACAGAAGCATTAACACTCTGAAGTTTTCTTTCAACTTTCTGAAGAACCTTTAATGCGTGTACAAACTCATAAATAGGTTTTGCAATCCCATCCCAAATTAACTCTTCAAAAATAACATAAATAATAACAAGTATAAGTTGCAAAAGTGATATAAGTCTGTTTTTTATAGCTGATAACATGATAGAGGTATCCTAAATAGTTTTAACGTATTATAGCGAATTTGATAGTTTAAAAAGTAGATTAATATCGAAAATAGATTATTTCGTTTTAGTTTGCTTTAGATTTGGTTAACTAGAATTTAAGAAAGTTTAGATTTATTGTAGATTTGTGGGTTGTTGCGAAGGAGCTTACGTCAGTAAGTGACTGAACCAACTCCCGCAAAGATGCGATGAAGCAGAAAGAAAGATTACTTTCTTCTAAGTTCTTTGATTCTTGCTGCTTTACCCTTAAGCTCTCTAAGATAGAATAGTTTAGCTCTTCTAACTCTACCTTTTCTAAGTAGTTCAATACTTTCGATAGACTCAGAGTAAAGTGGGAAAATTCTCTCAACACCAACAGAGTTAGCACCCATTTTTCTTACCATAAATGTTCTACCTGTCCCTTGACCTCTAATAGCGATACAAAGACCTTCATAGTTTTGAACTCTTGTTTTTTCACCCTCTTTAATTCTAACGGCTACTCTTACAGTATCTCCTGCTCTAAATTCAGGAACATTTTTGTTTTCTAATTGTGCTTTTTCAAAGCTTTCAATATATTTATTTCTCATGTGTTATACCTTTTTGTATAAGTCAGGGCGAAAATACTTTGTTTTACACAAAGCTAACCCTCTTTTTAAGTCCGTGATTTTACTATGATTACCCTTTAAGAACTCTGAAATAACTTCATTATTTTTATAATCCTTAGGTTTAGTAAAGGAAGGAGCTTCTAAAAGTGAAGATTCAAAACTTTCTACACTTAAAGAATCACTATTACCAAGTACTCCATCTACATTTCTGGCAATTGCATCACAAACAACCATACTAGCCAACTCACCGCCTGTTAAAATAAAATCTCCTATAGAAAATAGTTCATCAGCACTGGCTTCTATTACACGCTCATCTACTCCCTCATAACGTCCACTTACAAAAACAATATGTTTTTTATTTGCCAATCGCTTTGCATCATTTTGATTAAATGGCTTTGCGACAGGAGATAGAAATATAATATATGCTTCTTGCGATACCTCTTTAATACTATTTAATGTATCGGTTAAAGGTTGTGGTGTCATAAGCATTCCTGCTCCACCACCTATCATTGGTGCATCTACACGATTATGTTTATCTATAGTAAAATCTCTTGGATTTTTAAAATCTATAGAGATCTTTTCATCTTCAATAGCACGCTTTAAAATACTTTCTGAAAAGTAACCTTTAATAAGATTTGGGAAGAGTGTTACAAAAGAAAAATGCATTTAAAACTTAACTTGCTTCAAGTATATCTTTAGCATCTTGCATATAGACAACTTTTTCTACTAAATCAGCTTTAAGCACATAACGATCGATATAAGGAATTAAAAAAGTTTTAGAAAAGCCTGCTTTTACCAATACTTCATCGGTCTGTATGAGAAGATAATCTGTATCTCCCATACGCTGTATATCTGCTATTTGACCCATTAATTCATCATTTTGCTTTACTTTACAGCCTATGATGTCAAACCAAAAATGCTCACCCTCTTTAAGGTCACAGTTTTGTTTCGTCTCTTTTTCATCTGCAAACAGTTTAGTATTAGTAAGTTTTTTTGCAGAGTCAATACTCTCATAACCAGTAAAACGTATAATACCTCTTGTAAAGTTTACATCTGCAATTGTCAAATTGCCACGATTACTTTTGTAGGTATTGCCTATTTTAAACTGTTCTGGAAAGTCTGTATATAAGTGAAATTTAAGATCACCCCAAAGTCCTATTGTACGCCCTATTTGAGCAATGAGTGCATCATCCTTGGTCATAAGATAGTTACTTTGCAGCTTTTACGTTAACACGGTAGTTTTTACCATCTTTTGCTTTACAGCCAGAGATGACTGTTTTGATAGAGTTAATCATTTTTCCATTTTTTCCAATGAGCTTACCAATATCTTCACTATTTGCAAAAATAGTAATTTCATGAAAATTCTCATCAACCTCAGATACTTCTATAGAAATATCTTCAGGGCTGTTTACCAAAATCTTGGTATATGAGAGTAAAAATTCTTTAACCATTAAGACTATTTTTTACCAGAAATTCTTTTAACAGTTGGACTCATTTGAGCACCAACGCTAATCCAGTAGTTTAATCTCTCTTCATCAAGCGTAAGATCTTTATTTACAGATACTGGATTATAGTGACCAATTACTTCAATCCAACCACCATCTCTTCTTTTTCTGCTGTCTGTTACTACGATTCTATAAAATGGCTTCTTTTTTCTACCCATTCTTGTCATTCTGATCATTGTCATATTATATCCTTTTGTTTTTTCATTTATTTCAATGTTTACCCGAGGAAGGTCATACACTATGGAATAAAGTACTGACAACTACTTTTTAATGACTAAAGCACTCATCAACACTGTAAAATTCTTTTTGAAACGAGATTTTACCATAAAGATTATAAAGTTTTTATTAAATCTAATATCTGAACATCTCCTGCAAGGTATCAGCTATCTCTTTACTCGTCTCAATATCTACTTTTCCTATCTTTTTTACAAGCCTCATCTTATCTACTGTACGTATTTGGTCAAGCAAAACCAATCCATCTTTATCTTGAAAATGAATATTAGGTCTAAATACAAAAGAAAAACCTTTACTTGTCATAGGGGCAACTATCACAGTTTTAAGTGCTTTCATCTCATTAGGAGAAATGATTATGCATGGTCTTGTCTTTTGTATCTCTGAACCAACAGTTGGGTTTAGTTTCACCAAAACAATATCGAAACGTGTTAAGTTTTTTACCATTCGTACACTTCTAAATCACTATCATTCATGAGTTCATCCAACAGTGCTTCATCTCTTTGATTTTTACCAGTCATCATTACTTGCTCAATATCTTCTACCCAGCTCTCTCTGGTAGTTTTTTGTACACGCTGAATAAGTAAGCCATTTTCCACTACTACCAACTCCAGTTCTCTATTTTCCAGCTTTGCTTGTTTTATAAATGGTTTTGGTATTCGTATACCTTGTGAGTTTCCTATGGCGATGAGTGTTGACATGATAACTCCTTTTTTCAATCTAAAAGTAATTATATTGTAATTACTTTTAGATGTCAAGGATTTATAATCTAATGAGTTTGTCCAGGGAAACCACCACCGCCTTGCATTTGTGCCATCATATCTTGCATCTGCTTCATGCCGCCCTTGGTTGACATCTTCTTAGCCATCTTTGCTGCATTTTTAAACTGCTTAAGTACACGGTTAACATGCATCTGTTCCAATCCTGCTCCTGCTGCTAAACGTCTTTTACGGGTGTTATTAAGCAAGTCTGGATTTTCTCTCTCCTTAGGTGTCATGGAGGAGACCATGGCTTTAATCATTTTAATCTCGTCAGAGTTTTCTAAATCCATATCACCTATCTGCTTTGCCATATTACCCATACCAGGAATCATCCCCATAACAGACTTCATACTTCCAAGCTTTTTCATCTGCTCCATCTGTGCTAAAAAGTCATTAAAGTTAAATTGACCTTTTTTAATCTTTTGAGTAAATTTTTTAGCCTCTTTAGGGTCAATAACCGCAGCCGCTCTCTCTGCTAAAGACTCAACATCACCTGCACCCATAAGACGACTTACAATTCTATCTGAGATAAACTGTTCAAGATCAGGCATCTTCTCACCAGCACCGATGAAACGAAGTGGTACACCCACTTGCTGAGTAAGCCCTAACGCAACTCCACCTTTAGAGTCACCATCAAATTTAGATAAGACAACTCCTGTAATACCTACTTTCTCTTTAAAGGTTTGTGCTGTACGTATGGCATCTTGACCGGTCATAGCATCTGCAACATAAAAAAGTTCATCAGGATTGGCTACTTTTTTCACTTCAGCTAGCTCACCCATAAGCTCTTCATCTATTGCTAAACGACCCGCTGTATCTATCAATACAACATCATAGAGTTCATCTTCTGCTTTTTTAAGTCCCTGTTTAACAATCTGCGTAGGAGTTAAACTCTCATCTGCCACTAAATCTACTTCTATACCTGCGGTAATCTGTCTCAGTTGTTCAACAGCTGCAAGTCTTTGAAGATCGGCTGCTATTATCAATACTTTTTTCTTTTTTTGCTCTTTTAAGAAATAAGCTAACTTACCTGTAGTAGTTGTTTTACCAGACCCTTGCAAACCTATCATTAGCACGACTGTTGGTGGTTTAGATACAAAAGTAAACCCTTTAGCTGCACCTTCAATTGTAAGGATATCTGTTAATTTATCTTGTAGGGCTTTTAAGAAATTTTCTTTTCCAACACCATACTTTTTAGTCTCTATCTCAACAGTAGCAATAAGCTCTTTTACCACTTTGTGATGAACATCGGCTTTAAGTAGAGACTTTTTAAGTTCAGTTGTTGCTTTTTTAAGTGCTTTGTCATCATCGTGAAAACGAATCTTTCCTATGGCATTTTTAAAACTATCAGTTAAAGTATCAAACATTTTTTCCCTCTATATATCTATTATAATTGTTGCGATTTTACCCTATTTGGGCTTAAATGCATTCTCAATAGACGCTAATTATTTATATCTTGCTATATCTGTAGGCTCTTTGGCATTGAATTCATAATCTAAAATTTTCATTTTTGCAGAGTGTAACAGTACACGCTTAGCCTGTGTTCTACTTCCATACTGTTCATCTCCTACTATGGGATGTCCTATACTTGCTAAGTGTACACGTATTTGATGTGTTCTTCCTGTGGTAATCTCTATATGTACTTTAGATTTTTTTCCTTGTAACTCTTCAGGCTTAACAACCGTATGTGCCTTCTTTCCTCGAACTGGATCTATCATAGAGAATGCTTTTCCCTTTTTTACGGTAAAAATAGGCTCATTTATCTCTACCTCCTCATACAATACACCTTCTATCCATGCAACATAGTGCTTTACAACATTTCTATTTTTAAACTCTTTAATAGCCAACTCTATAAATGCTCTATTTTTTCCTAATAGTAATACTCCTGATGTATCACGATCTAGTCTATGAAGAAGTTCAGCACCATCTATTGCATCTTGGATTTCATAGCTATCTACCTGTGCTGGTTTATTAATAGCAATAATATTATCATCTTGATAAAGTATCTCTATCTTCTCAGGATACTCAATACGAAAAATAGTCTCTGTATGTATCTCTGCTCTTGCTATTTTCACTTTTTTATCTTCTACAAAAACCAAACCTCTGTCTATAAGATCTTTTGCTTTATTATTTGATATACCTTGCTGTATCGCCAGTACTTTATATGCTTTGTCTGTTGCCATCTATTTTCCTTATTTTTTACTATCCAATTATTAAACATTTATATCAGTGAAAACTCCACTGTTTTAACCCTTTAATAGAATGAGTTATCATTATCACCTACTCATTCTCTATTTTTACCCTATTACAACACAGATTCCAAACTCTTAATAATGGGTGTAATATCGGTTTTGTTTACTATCTTTGTCCGTTTGAGCTGACCATACTGAAGCAGTCTTCTTGAGAGATTAGAGGTTTCAACTATAGCTATACCCTCGATTGCATCAAAGATATCTTTTTGGTTAAAATAGTATTTACCTGAAATTATTTTACATCCAAACTGTGCAGCTTCTGCTGCATTATGTCCACCTATAGGCTCAAATGAACCACCTAGTATAACAATATCACTAATAGCATAAATATTTACCAATTCACCCAAAACATCCACCACAGTAATATCACTCTTTATGGTAGTATTTTGAGAATATCTCTGCATAGTAAGCTGATGCTCTTTAGTAACTTTCTCTACTATTTTAACTATTTTATCAAAACGTTCAGGGTGTCTAGGTACAAGTAAAAGTTTAACCTCTTTCTCCTCTTTTTGTAACGCTAAAAATGCTTCTATAATAACTTCTTCTTCATTTTCATGCGTACTTGCACCACAAAGAACTAACCCTGATGGCTTCTCTAACTCTTTAGTAGTTTTAGCTAAGCTTGATAACTTTATATTTCCTGTTACTACTACATTTTTAGCACCCAATGACTCTAAACGCTCTTTATCTAGTCTTGTTTGGGCATAAACTTCATCTATCTGTTTAAAAATTGCTCTGTATAGCCAAGCCATCTTTTGGTATTTAGGAAAAGAGTTATCACTCATACGTGCATTGATAAGCAAGGTTTTTGCCCCTTTGCTTTTTGCTAAAGCAAAAAGCAAATACCAAAACTCTGCCTCCATAACTACCAAAGCTTTTTGTGGTCTTAACCAAAGAAAGAGTAAAGGTTCAAAAGGCAGGTATCTACTCTGTTTTGTGTATGCCTCTATCGCTTTAAACCCTGTATGTGTTGTTGTACTCATTCGTAAACATTCACTTGGAAGTGCATCAACTAAAGGCTTTATAGCCTTTGCTTCACCAAAACTACAAGAGTGAAACCAAATACCATGAGATTTTAAAGGTCTGCTCTTCCATAAAAAGAATCGTGAAGGAATAGAGTTTCTATATTTTTTTTTAATGGAGAGTAATATGAGAAAAGGGATAGCAATAAGATAGATAACAATCGCTATGCAACTATAAAGAAAAAAGAATAATTTATCCATATCTACCTCAGAAAAACAACGAGTTGCGTGAGCCCTCTGCTGAAGAGAACTCAGCGTTAGCGTAGCTTATGAAGCTTTGCTTTATAGGCGTTATTAAACGGTCTCTTCAGCTGTTACAGGCTCAATATACATAATACGACCACAGTGAGGACAGTTACAGATCTCATCTGCTCTAATCACTTCTGAATATGTTTTGTCATTAAGTTTCATGTAACATCCATAACATGCTTGCTTCTTTACAGGTACAACAGCTGTGTTTCCTGCCCAGATACGAATTTTTTCATAAAATGAAAGTACTTTTTGCTCAAGGTTTCTGCTAAGCTCTTCTCTTTTAACAAAAAGTTCCCCTTTACTTTTTTCTATAACTGCTTTCTCTGCACCTACTTCCTCGTTGATTACCGCAAAGTTTTCAGTAAGTGTTTTTACCTTTTCGCTCGCTTCTTCAAGAAGTTCAGTTTTTATTGCATTAATACCTTGAAGTCTCTCTATCTCTTCATTTGCAAATGTCATCTTCTCTTTAGCTATATCTTCTTCTAAAGAGAGGGCTTTCATCTCTTTTTCTGTTGAAATCTCTTTAAGTTTTTTTGCATTTAGTGTAAGTTGCTCATTAAGTAGTGCAAGTTGCTCTTCAAAGCTTTTCACTTTTCCATTGTTATCTTCAATACTAAAAGTTAATTCACTAAGCTCTTTCTCTGCCATGTCAACTTTTTTCTGTACTCTAGCTATTTTTTTATCTGCTGCTTCAAGTTGTGGGTTGTAGCTGTCTATCGCTTGGTCATTTTTTGCAAGCTCAATAAGCTCATTTAGGTGTTTGTTCAATCTCTGTCCTTTTAGAGTTTAAGGGTATTCTTGTAGCAGTTCTACAAGACATTTTAACCTATTTTATAATGTTTCAATATGAAATGGGTTTTTAGAATTCGCAATTATAGCTAAAATAGGTAAAACTTTCAATTCATCTAAAATTATCTGGGCAAAAAACTTCTCACTCTCATAATGTCCAATGTCAACCATCATCAAATTTTCACTCATAGCTTTCATTGCATCATGGTACTTTATATCTCCAGTTAAGAAACAATCAGCTTCTACTTCATCTATAAGAGAAGCCCCTGCTCCTGTTGTTAAAGCGATAGAACCAATATGTTCTCTCTTTCCCACAACCTTAAGTGTAGGCAAATTAAATTTTTCTTTAATATGTTTTAGCAAAGCCTTGTAACTATAATCTATCTCTGCCATGCAGATAAAATCATTTTGATGTTTCATCTTAAAACCTAAAACTTTTTCAAACACATATCTGTTAAGATGTGTTTTGTCAAAATTGGTATGCATAGCAATAAGCGAATGCTTTTTGAGTATCATCTTCTCTATGAGGTTAGAGGGGTACTTGGCAAAATCAAGCTCTGTTAATTTACCAAATATCAAAGGGTGATGCACCACAAAAAGCGTACCCTCCTCTGCTTTTTCAATCAACGCTAAATCCATATCTAAAGAGAGTATAATCTGCGACACTTCCCTATTCATATCTCCAAGCATAAGCCCAGAATTATCCCATTTTTCTTGCAGTTCAAAGGGGCTAATTTGGTTTAAGGTGTTGTATATTTCTTGTAGTTTCATTTATTATTCCATTCTATTTTATCTTTAACGATGCTTCCCTCATATAGTAGAGTATATTGTTCTTTTACGACTCATAATTTTCCCATTTATTTCATTTTATTGCCCAATTTAGCTTGTTTTAGATTAGACTACTTTTTGGATTGTTGGTTTTGTTGGGGTAGTATAACATCAAAAAGCATAGAAATATTAAATATTAAATCTTTTGCTGTTACAGTCATAGTTTATCCTTTAATTCATAGTTTAAGTATAAACTATGAATAATTAGAAAGAACTAAACTTAACCAAGAACCCTCTTATTTCTCTCTTCTTCTTGAGCTTTA
>JAYEHY010000040.1:0-4011 GCA_034659695.1 Campylobacterota bacterium
TCCTATCTTCACAGATAGTTTGGCATTATTTCATAACAAAGCCCATAAGTATACCATTAATTTATATATTTATATCGTTGATTTAACTAAAATATAATATTTTCTTAAATTGATTATAATGAACTAAACATATAGCCTACACCATAAATAGTTCTAATAGAGTTTTCAGGAAGTTTTTTTCTTAATTTAAAAATTAAATTTCTAATACTACTCTCTTGTAAATCAATATTATCTAAGTAGAACATACCTAAAATATCAATACTTGTGCATATTTGATTGTTTTTTTCTATAAAGTATTGAAGTAATTGTGATTCATATTTTGAAAGATCAACAATTTTATTATTTTGAAACAGTAATCCTTGCTCTTGATTCCAAATATATGTTTCATTTAAATAAATTAATTTATTATCACGCTTAAGATTTTCCTCTTTAGGTAGTTGAAGTTTTTTACTCACCTTATATAAAGTACCTATCAATTCATCATACTTAACTGGTTTAGTAATAAATTGTGCTATACCAAGATTAATAAGCTTTAAAAGATACGCACTATCTGTATACGCAGAGAGTACAATAATTTGCTGATTATCATTGATTTCATATAATAACTCACTTAACTCAATACCATTCATAATGGGCATTTGGATATCTGTAATGACTATATCAAAATATTTTTGATGCAGTTTAGCATACTCTTTATACATTTTAAGTGCCTCTTCACCATTAGAAGCAACTATCACTGTTTCAAAAAATTCTTCAAGTATCTCAGCCATATCACTAGATAAAGGTTCATAATCTTCGACTAGAAGTAATGTAAGGGTTTTAGTATATGAAAAAAGCATTTTAAAATCTACGATAACAACTCCTTTATTAGAGAAAATTTAAATATAGTTTACTCCTCTTTTAATATCTACTACCTATTTCAAATACCCCATCGCTGTAGCAATAATATCATCATCATCCTTACTTCTGGATTTGAGTGTAAGCCTACTTTTTCCCTCTTCTATAAACTCCATAAATACATTTTCCCCATACGAAGAGACTTTTGAAATGCCTTTCTCTCTTGCTAAAACTTTCATAACAATAACATCAATAAACTGTCTGGTAATAGTATCTAGCTTACCAAAACGGTCTGCTATTTCTGCTTCTATCTCATACACTTCTCCTGTGGTTTCACACAGAGAGAGACGGCGGTAAAGTTCTAAACGTAAACGGTCTTCTTCTATAAGTTCTTCATTGAGGTAGGCATCTATAGAGAGTTTCATATCTATGTTTTGTGCTACCTCTTTGTCTTGTCCACTAAGCTCTTTAATGGCATCTTCAAGCATACGCAAGTAGAGTGAGTACCCTATCTGTTTAATATGTCCACTTTGTGCCTCTCCGATAATGTTACCTCCCCCACGAATCTCTAAATCATGAAAAGCTAGAACCGCCCCAGACCCTAAGTCTGAGTGTGACTCAAGTGCAAGCAGACGTCTTTTAGCATTGTCAGTTAAACGCTCTTTGTCTGTCACCATAAAGTAACAGTACCCCTCTTTACCGCCACGTCCTACACGACCTCTAAGTTGATGCAAGTCTGCTATACCAAAATTATCTGCTCCATCAACTATCATGGTGTTAGCATGAGGCATGTGTATGCCTGACTCTACAATAGAAGTAGATAAAAGTACATCATACTCACCATCTTCAAAAAGCATCATCTCATCTTCTGTCTCTTTAGCAGAAATCTTAGAATGCAGTACTGCTATGCGAATTTTTGGTAAAATTTCAAGTAGTATCTTCTTTTTTGCTTCTATCCCTGCGATGGAGTTAAAAACATAAAATATCTGTCCGCCACGGCGTATCTCTCTTAAAATAGCCTCTTTAATGACTTTATCATCATAACTCTTTACAAAAGTTCTTACACCCTGACGCTCTGTAGGTGGTGTAAGTATTTCAGAAAAGCTTTTAACATCTGACATCGCAAGGTTAAGTGAACGTGGTATGGGTGTAGCTGACATAGAGAGTAGATGCACATCTATGGCTATCTCCTTGAGTGCCTCTTTCTGTTTTACTCCAAACTTATGCTCTTCATCTATAATGACAAGTGCTAAGTTTTTAAACTTTGCTTTAAGCAGTGCATGGGTACCTACAACCACATCTAATCTACCCTCTTCTAGTGCTTTAAGTGTACCATTACGCTCTTTAGCTGTAGAGAACCTGTCTAACTTTCCTACCTTTATACCATGATCAGCAAATCGCTCTTTTAAACTCTTAAAGTGTTGAGATGAGAGTAGTGTCGTGGGAGCTATCATCATCGCTTGGTAACCATTTTTTACTGCGATAAACATACCATTCATTGCAACCTCTGTTTTACCAAAACCAACGTCCGCTGAGAGTAGTCTATCCATCATACGACCACTTGACATATCGCCTACCATATCATTAATGGCTCTCTCTTGATCTTCTGTATGAATAAACCCTGCTTCAAACATAAAAATAGCATGCTCTTCCATGTTTCGCTTGAGTTTAATGCCCTTTTTCAAGTGACGCTGTGCAGAGAGGTTAATAATTTGCGATGCGATGGCAAAAAGTTTCTCTTTTACTTTGGCTTTTAATTTTTTAAAGCTAGCTTTACCCATGCGATCGAGTACAGGCAAAGCTCCACCCTCTGCCACATAACGGTCTATCACTTCAAGACTTGAAACTGGTATAAGCAGTGCATCTTCATTCTGATAATGTATCACCACAAATTCACTCATAGAACCTAGTATCTCTCTTTTTTCTATCCCCTTAAAGATACCCACTCCATGGTTCTCATGTACCACATAGTCTCCAGGTTTAAGCTCATCAAGTATGATGCTAGCCCTCTTTACTCTTTTACGTTTTATAGGCTTATTCAGTGAGAGTATGAGTATCTCACTACCAAGGATATTTACTATCCCCTCTTGATAAACAAACTCTATATCTAGGGGTTTGGTCATTTGTGATTTGTCGCCTAGCGATGAATCATGAATCACCTGACCCCAATCATATTCTGAACCACGAACAATACTCTCATTTTTTGCGATAATAATAATCTTTTTATCTCTATGCGACTCTAGCAGTTTATTGGGATTTACTGCCTCTAAGTCACGATATTTATGCCCCTCAGGAATCACTTGCAGTGAAAATGCTTCTCTCTTCACAAGTGGCTGGCTAAGTTCATACACCTCTTTAAGTTCATCATCTAAGGAGGTAGCCCACACTCCAGAAAACGCTTCTAACGCACTCTGTCCTAGTTCATCTAAGTACCATAATCCCAAGGAGTCAATATCTTTTACAAAAGTATCATAATGGCTCATCTGGGTTCTTAATTTAAGTGCCTCATGCTCCTCTTTATTTAACGCTAAAAATGCTGGAGCAAAGGTAAATGCTTCCAACTCTTCACTCAAACGTTTTTGTGTATTTTCATCATAATACTGTATCGTCTCTACCTCTTCATCAAAGAGTGATATACGGTAAGGTTTCTCTGTATTAATAGGAAAAATATCGATAATATCACCACGAAATGAAACTTCACCTCGTTGCGAAGCAATATCTACAAAATGATACCCCCACTGATAAAGTCTATCTTTAAGCTCATTGAGTTGAAGTGTATCTCCAAACTCTATAGTTTGCTTAGCAAAAAACTCCTTTTTAGGAAAAGGTACAAGCAGTGTACGCAGAGGAGAGATAAGTACCTTTTTCTTTCTACTCTCATAATAAGATGCCAGCATAGTAAAAAAAAGCTGCAGATCTTCACCATAAGCACGTAAATCCTCACCCACAGAAACACGCAACTCTGGTAAAACAAAACTATCAAACTCAAGTAAAACAGCCACATCCCGTATCTGCTCCGCCTCTTTGTCACTGTTACATATCAGTAGCTTCTCTTCTGTTAACGCTTCTAAGTATTCGTAGGTATTACTTTGGTACATCTGCTCTCTTTTTGCATTTTATAGTGCAATGATAGCATAGAGAGATTTAAATATCTGTAGGCTATTTCAGGTCTAG
>JAYEHY010000041.1:0-18027 GCA_034659695.1 Campylobacterota bacterium
ATTTTTACATAAATTTATGTTAATCTTATATTTATAAGATTATATAATAGGATAACACAATGAATAAAAAAGAAGGATATGTATTTGTTTGGCCCATAGGTACTAGAATTATTCACTGGATGATGGCTCTCTCTTTTACTACAGCATTTATTACCTCTTTTTATGAGTATATGTTACATGACCATGTAGCACTTGGTTTTATATTTTTGGTGATTATTATTTATAGAATTATATGGGGTGTAGTAGGACCTCGTTATGCAACATTTAATACGTTTAAACTCAAACCTTCCCAATTAAAACACTATTTTGTAGAAAAAATACAAAACAGATGGAGAAAAATACCTGCAGGACACAACCCTGCATCAAGCTGGTTTACTGTTTGGGCATTAACTGTAGGTACAATTATTGTTACATCAGGGCTTTTACTTTATGGTATACAAGAAGCAAAAGGAGTTTTGCGTTTTTTAAACAGTGACTATACAGAGTATATAGGTATTTTAGAGTGGATACATAAATATTCATCTTACCTTTTTGCTGCTTGGGTTACCATACATATAGCTGGAGTAATGGTAGAGCAGTTTTGGCATAAAACTAGTATGGTTTTTGCAATGATTACAGGATATAAAAGAACAGAGGGTGAAGATACTAAGGTAAAACCTATACTCTCTTTCTTTGCTTATTCAACAATTTTATTAGCTATAGCTACATACTTTTTTATTATAAGTAGTAATTATAACTTTTTAACTTTGCAAAAATATACGAATATTGATTATGAAACAGAACATCCAGTTTTTTATAATGAGTGTGGAGATTGTCATAAAATATATCCTCCTTATATGCTTCCAGAGAAGTCATGGCAAAGGATTATGGGTAGCCTTGATAATCACCGAGGGGAAAAGATAACAGAAGCTAATATTACGAAATCTCAACAAGCTTCTATATTGGAATTCTTAATAAAAAATTCTGCAGAAACAAGTAATCGAGAAGCAGCGGTAAAAGTGATGAACTCTCTAGGAGAGAGAAGACCAAAGTCTATTACTAAAACACCATATTGGAGAGAGACACATAAAGATATTCCAAATTCTGTGTATAAAGAGAAAAAGATTAAAGATAAATCAAACTGTGTTGCCTGTCATAAGGATTTTGAACATGGTAATTTAGATGATATGAATATAATTTATCAAAAATAATTATTATTGACGTAAAAATTATAATATTTTTTTTAAAAACGTTAAATATTGATGT
The DNA here is from genome assembly GCA_034659695.1 of Campylobacterota bacterium. GTDB lineage: Bacteria > Campylobacterota > Campylobacteria > Campylobacterales > Sulfurovaceae > Sulfurovum. Next base: position 1,246 of record JAYEHY010000041.1, read on the forward strand.
AAATCATAACCACATAAGCAAAACTACTATAATATATAATATATACTTATAAATAGGAGTATTTTACTCCTATTTGATTAAGTAATAATATTTATTATAAAAGGAGGAGTGCTTATGCAAGTTGAAATGTCAAGACGAAAGTTTTTACAAGGAACTGTTGCAATGAGTGTTGCTGGTGGAACAGCAGTCAGTGCAACAAATCTTTTTGCAAGTAGTGATTCACATGATAAGAAGTGGACTATTACAACCAAAACAGGTAAAGCAAAAGATGTTAAATTAATTCCAACATTATGTGAGATGTGTGTAAATAAGTGTGCAGCAATAGCCAGAGTAGAAGATGGAATTGTTACTAAACTAGATCCAAATCCAATGTTTCCAAAATCAAAAAATATGTTATGTCCAAGAGGAAATGCAGGGATACAAGCCCTATATGATCCAGATCGTTTAAAATATCCAATGATTCGTACAGGAAAAAAGGGTGAAGGTAAGTTTAAAAAAGTGACATGGGATGAAGCTTTTAAATATATTACAGAAAAAACGACAAAAATCTTAGATGAAGAGAAAGATAATAGATCATCATTCCTTTTTTGTGCTGGTGAAGGTATGGCAGAACATACATTTAAAACTTTTTATGAAGCATTTGGTTCAGCTAACTGGCTTAACCATGCCTCTATCTGTCTTCAAACAGTTGCTTCAGGATACGGTGTAACAATAGGAGCCTATCCTCAAGCAGATTTAGATAATGCAGAGTATATCATTATGGCAGGTGCAAACAGAGCAGAAGCTATTGTTACTCCTGATACGATGGATCTTTTTAAAAGAACTAAAGGAAAAGGGGCAAAGCTTATTTGTGTTGACCCTAGATTTACAAATACGGCTGCAAAATCAGACAAATGGTTAGCAATTAATCCTGGTACTGATTTAGCATTTGTCTTAGCACTTACTTATGTTGTTCTCTCTGAAGAGCTTTACAATAAAGAGTATGTAGAAGCGAACTTTAGTGGTTTTGATGAATATAAAATGCATGTACTCTCTAGTAAATACACGCCTGAATGGGCAGAACCTCTTACAAATATAAAAGCAAAAGAGATTTATAAAATAGCAAGAGAATTTATGGCACATGCTCCTAAATCAATATATTATCCAGGAAGAAGAAGTACATTTGCACAAAATGACTTCCAACTTCGTCGTGCAATGGCTATTTTCCAAGGTCTTGGTGGAGGGATAGATACAAAAGGTGGACTTATTTTTGGTGATAAAATCAAAATAAAAGGACATGAATCACTTATTCCTATGTATGATAAAGCAAAAGCTAGAGCTGTATGTAAGATTGATTTATCAAAAAGAGATAATAAAAATGTTGAAGCTGGCTATGATGACTGTGCTGTTGTAAGTGGTGGTGGTTCATGGCTAGGTTGGAGAAATAGATTCTTAGAGGGCAAAATGCCTTATAAAGTTCGTGGAATGTTCTGTTATAAGCATAACCCTATGATGAACATGCCTAATTCTACTAAAACAGCAGAGATGTTAAAGAAGATGGAATTAGTAGTGTGTATTGATACCATGCCAAGTGATACAGTAATGTATGCAGATGTTGTACTTCCTGAGTGTACTTATTTGGAGAGAACAGATCCTGTAAAAACATTTGGTGGTGTTGAACCTTCTATAGCTCAACGTAACAAAGTGGTAAATCCACTATTTGAAACAAAACCAGTAAATGAAATTTTACGTGGATTGACAGCTCAACTCTCTAAACCACTTTTTGATATTACCAAAAAGTATGATGAAGAGGTTCAAGAAGGTATTGAAGAGTCTGGAGAAGAGGCATATTACAAAGAAGAGTTTGATATGACTCAAATGTATGCACATGATCAAGAAGAGATTAATGAACATGCAGTCCATGACTATCATGGTGCTTCTGATGCATTGAAAAAGTATGGAGTTTATTATCCTAAGATGGATAGTTACTATAAACAACTCTCTGCAAATGTTCATCAGTATTATCCTGAAAAAGAGAAAGCTTACAGTATTGGTAAAATGAAAACATCTTCAGGAAAACTTGAATGTAACCTTGTTAGTTTAGGAAAAAAAGGTGTTGATGCAATGCCAACATGGAGAGAAGATTATAACTTTGTTGTTCCAGAAGGTAAGTTTAGATTGATTACAGGAAGGCATGCTCAATATACACAAAGTGGTACTGCTAACAATGCTGTTTTGAGAGACTTGATGCCAGAGAATTTTATTTGGATTAATAAACGTGTAGCTAAAGAGCAGGGAATTGCTTTTGGTGATACAGTTGAAGTAAAAAGTAGAACAGGTTCTACGACTATTAAAGCATATCCTACAGAAAAAATTGCTCCTAATCAAGTATTCTTTATCCACGGTTTTGGAGAAGAGAGTTCAGCATTGACTTGGGCATATAAAAATGGTGGTAATGATAATGCAGTCATTGAAGATATTATAGAGCCAGTTTATGGTGCTGCAGCAATGCATGAAACAAACGTAGAAATAAGAAAGGTATAATCATGGCAAGATATGGAATGGCTTTAGATTATAAGAATTGTATTAATTGTAAAGCATGTGAAGTAGCCTGTAAAGAAGAGAATGGTGTTCTTATGGGTGCAGACAAGCATAGAATTTGGGTTGGTGTAAATGAGATAAAAGGGGAGTATCCACTTTTGGATATTGTTTCAAATAGTTTTCAGCCAAGTCAATGTCAGCATTGTGATGATGCTCCTTGTCAGTCAGTTTGTCCAACTAATGCAACGTATTATGATGAAAATGGTGTAGTTCGCGTAAATCCAGATATGTGTATTTTATGTAGTTATTGTATGAATGCATGTCCTTACGACGCTAGATATGTGGATGACAGAACTATGACAGTAGATAAATGTAACTTCTGTTCAGATACAAGACTAGATCGTGGTGAAACAACGACAGCATGTCAAAATACGTGTCCAACAAAAGTAAGAACTTTTGGTGACTTAGATGATTATGACAGTGAAATTAGTGAACTGTTAAGAACGAGAGAACACTTCTCCCTTAAAGAAAATCTTGGTACTAAACCAAAACTATACTATCTAACATAAGGAGGTTGATATGATTACACAAATAAAAGAGTTTATAACAACGATTCCTGTTAATAAGGTAGGAATGAAAGAGTTACTGGATTTTGAAAAAACACCTAGAAATAATTTGATTGCAGTGGTTACATTGGCATTTATTGCAATGTTTGTTGTAGGTGTTGCTATCTATTTAAGTCAAGGTCACCACGCGTATAATGTAACAAGAGAGCACCCATGGGGGCTTTTGATTGCAGTATATATCTTCTTTGTTGTCTCTTCAACAGGACTATGTATTATTGGGTCATTGGGTGATGTATTTGGTTTTAAAGACTATATGCTTATCTCTAAACGTGCGATTTTTGGGTCGATTGTAACGATTATCGCAGGGTTTGCAGTGATTGCTTTTGAGATAGGTCACCCTGTAACAATGATGATTTACAATGTTTTAACACCAGGGCTTACTTCTGCTATTTGGTGGATGGGAACGCTTTATGGACTTTACTTAACATTTATGATTGTAGAGTTTATCTTTTTGTTAAAAGGAGATATGAAGAGAGCAAAGATATTTGGACTTACAGGTCTTTTAGTAGGACTTGCAGCACACTCTAACCTTGGGTCTGTATTTGGTTTCCTTAATGCCAGACCTATTTCAAATGGAGTATTTTATCCGACATACTTTATTTTGACAGCATTTATTACGGGGGTATTTATTGCCTTTATTATAATGGGTATTAGATACAAATTGGATTTTCCTGCTGAAGTTAGGAAGATGTTAAATGGTTTAGCAAAGATACAAGCATTGCTTATCTCTATTCTTATTTTCTTTGTAACATGGAAAATGCTAACAGATATTTATGGTGGTATGCCAAATCGTGCAGAGGTGGCTATACACATCTTAGGTTCATGGACATTTTGGGCTGAAGTAGCATTGGCTATGGTTATTCCTCTTTTACTTATTTTAAAAGATATGGGAAAATCACCAGTTGTTCTATTTTGGGCATCACTTAGTGGTATGGTAGGTATCTTCTTTATGAGGTATAACCTTGTACATGATACACAACTAAAGCCACTTCAAATGATGAAAAAAGTTGAATATCAATTAGCACCAGAATGGATACATTATTTTCCAAGTGCAGCAGAGATTATGATTTCTTTAGGTGGGTTAGGACTGTGTATTGCGATGTATTATGCAGGAACAAAGTTCTTTAATCTTGATGAGGATCCTCATCATTAAAAGGGCAAGTTCCCTTTGAAGTTTTAATATGAAGTGTAAATATGGTAATTAAATTACCATATTTACATCTTTATGAGTTTCAAAATATTTAAAAATTCTGTTTCTCTCTTCTTCTGAATTTACACTACAACTTGCATTATAAGAGTGAAATTTACCAGTTTTTGATGTGTTACCTATAGAACAAAGATGTTCTTTTTCTCCCATAGCTTCTTTTATACAAGTTAAAAGAGATGCTTTATCTCTTCCTATAAGTTTAAAATCCCACTTTGTAGGATAATCTATTTTTGGTTTTTCTTGAGTTTTATCGTCTAAAATCACCGCTGTTACCTCCTGATTTTGTTTCTAATTGTACATTTTTAATAATCATGCCTTTGTCTATGGCTTTTAGCATATCATAAATGGTAAGTAGCCCCACACTAACTCCTGTGAGTGCCTCCATCTCAACACCTGTTTGTCCATGAAGCTTTGCCGTTACGGTGAGTTTAAAACCCGGTAATTCAGGAAGCTCTTCAATGTCTGTTTTCACAGAGGTAAGCATAAGAGGATGACACATAGGTATAAGTGTACTGGTCTGTTTTGTTCCCTGTATTGCTGCAATGACAGCAGTTTGCAGTACAGGACCTTTTTTTGCAACATTTTCTACAACTGCATCAAAAGCAGGTTGTCCTACTTCTATAATGCCTGAAGCTGTGGCAATACGTGTAGTATTGGCTTTATCTGATACATCTACCATTTTTGGTTTGTTTTGTTCGTCAAGATGTGTTAAATTCACAAGAATTCCTTTGTGTAAAATAATTAATTATTGCATTTTATCATAAAAAATGACGTAAATAAAGTATAAGTGACGTAAAAAAGGTTAAATTGACGTAATTATATGCAAACCACTTGACTTATATCATCATTATTAGCTAAAATTATAAAAATGATAAAGGAGTAGTATGACGTATGCATATTTAAGGCAAATGCAAGACAGCAACAATATGTCTGAACAACAGCGTAATATTCTCTCATTTTCATTGACTCAGAATATAGATATAGATAAAGAAGTGATAGAGTATTCAAGTAAAAATCATTTAATAGAAGAGCGAAAAAAGTTTGAAGAGTTTATGCACTCTTTAGAAGAGGGAAGCACATTGGTAATAGATACACTTTCTGTGTTGAGTGACCGTATAGAAGAGTTGATAAAAATTATCAACTGTATATTAAGTTGTAGTATAAATCTTTATATAGCAAGTTCAAAAACCATACTTAACAAGAATACAACGGTTGTAGAAATTTTTCCTTTACTGAATGATTTACGCGAAGCACAAAAAGCCAAGTCTAACCAGATAGGTCGTCCTAAAGGAAGTCGTTCCTCTTCTAAGTTTGATATATATCAATCACAGATTATATCTTTGCTTAAAGAGGAGTGGAATGTTAGTGCAATTGCTAGAGAGTTGAATGTAAGTCGCAGTTCTTTAAAAGATTATATTGAGTCAAGAGGTATTAGAGAGTTAGTAGAGGGGTCTTGGATGGAGATAAACCAACCAAAAGAGATGTCAAGTGTGGACAATACATTGTTAATATGTCCATTTGAACAAGAAGAACAACAAAAAAGGATGCAGTAATGACAGAAACAACGGCAAATACAGAAGATAAACCAAAGAAAAATCAAGCAAAAGAGTACTTAGCAGGATGGGTGCCTTATCGAATTAAACGTTATTGGGCTTATGCTATTGCAACGATTATTGCTTTAGTTATGCCATGGATAACTATTGGTGGTAATCATATTTTCTTATTGAGTTTTGACCAAAAGAAACTTCACCTAATGGGTACAGCATTTGATATGCAAGAGCTTTACCTTATGCCATTTTTACTGATGTTACTATTTTTGGGTATTTTTGCTGTAACAGCAGTAGGTGGTAGAGCATGGTGTGGTTGGGCTTGTCCACAGACTATATTTAGGGTTATCTATAGAGATGGTATAGAGACTAAACTTTTAGGCTTAAATAAACGTATTAAAAATAAGCAGAAAAAACCAGATATGTCTAAATCAGAAAATATCATTAAAAAGACTATTGCTATTTTACTATGGTCTCTGTTGGCACTAGTAGCATCAGCCGATTTCTTATGGTTCTTTGTACCACCAGAAGATTTCTTTGCATATTTGGCTAATCCAACAGAACATATGATATTAGTGGGTATATTTCTTAGTACGGCAGCGTTTATTATAGTAGATGTGGTTTTTATTAAAGAAGATTTTTGTATCTATATCTGTCCTTACAGCCGTGTACAGTCAGTACTATATGATGATGAAACGATTCAGGCAGTGTATGATCCTAAACGTGGTGGAGATATTTATCAAGGTAAAGGGTATAGCAGAGAAAAGAAATATGAAAAGGCTAAAGAACTTTTAGCCGTTGAACCTAATGCAGAATGTACTACTTGTGAAAGTTGTGTAACAGTATGTCCTACACATATTGATATTCGTAAAGGTATGCAATTAGAGTGTATTAACTGTCTTGAGTGTGTAGATGCATGTACTACTGTTATGGGTGCATTGGGAAAACCAAGTTTAGTACGTTGGTCAAGTGAAAAAGAAGCACTGAGACATGAGGGTAAAACAAACCTGTTTAGACCTAAAATTATTGCTTACTTTGCGGTATTGGCTTTAGTATTGGTAGCACTTTTTGCTATGGGTAGTACAAAAGAACATATGCTTCTTAATGTGAATAAAAATACAAGACTTTATAAAGTACTTGATGGTGGAGTGGTTCAAAATGATTATCTGTTTTTATTTGCAAATACAGATAGTAAAGAGCATACTTACACTTTTGAGATTGTAGATAATGATAAGATAGAGATTATTAGACCTAAAGAGCCATTTAGTATTGCTCCAGGGAAAAAGAGAAAGAAAGTAGTTGTATTCCAAACTAAAGAGAAGTTAGCTGATGATACAAGAAAAGATGTACCAATTCCAGTAACAATTAGAGCCTATGCAATAGATGATAAAGAGAAAATTGTAGTTGAAAGACATACAGTATTTGTTTATCCTCGTGCAGACTTAGTAAAGAAATAGGAGATAACTTATGAAAAATGCAGAACCTACACTTGAAACGATAGAAGATTATAATGGTAAAGAGAGTACAGAAAAAAGAATGACTATTTGGATTGTTGTTCTTACAGGGTTACTTATTGGAGCGGTATATGTTATTGTAAATGCAACAACAGGTCAATCTGAAGAGTTGGGTATGACACATACTTCAGTAATAAATAAACATTAATTGAAATAAAAGGAACATACTATGACTAAAGTTTTAGTACTAGGTGGAGGGTTTGCAGGTATTGAAGCAGCAATCTATCTTAGAAAACAAGATGTGGATGTTACACTTGTAAGTGATAGAGACTACTTTTATATCTATCCTACTTCTATCTGGATTCCCACAGGAGAAGTAACAAAAGAGGATGTATCTGTACCCTTAGATAAGTTAGCTTTTGCACATGGTTTTAAACTGATTCTTGAATCGGTAACAAGAATAGAAGCGAAAAGAAAAAGAGTAACATTAGAGAGTGGTCGTATTTTAGATGAATATGACTATATTGTTGTAGCAATTGGACAAGGTAAAATGAAACATGAAGGGATAGAACATACCCTTTCTATTTGTGGAAAACCAGAAGAGGCAACCGCACTGCATGAGCAGTTAGATGACTTAATTCTTACAGGAAAAGGTAAGATTGCCATGGGCTTTGGTGGTAACCCTAAAGATGCTTCAGCTGTACGTGGTGGTCCAGCATTTGAAGTACTATTTAATGTTGATACCTACTTAAAGAAAAAAGGCATTCGTGATAAGTTTGAACTTACTTTCTTTGCTCCTATGGAAAAACCTGGACAAAAGATGGGTGAAAAAGCATTAGTCATGATGGACAAGATGTTTAAAATGACAAATATCAGTAAAAAAGTCGGTTCTAAAATAAGCTCTTTTGATGAAGAGGGTATTAACTTTGAAGATGGTACAAAACTAGAGTCAGATCTTACCATGTTTATTGCAGCAGGTAAGGGACACTCTATTATAGAAGATTCAGATTTACCATTAAGTGATGCAGGTTTTGTTGTAACCAATGAATACAATGAAGTAGAAGGTTTTGAAAATATTTATGCTATAGGAGACTCTTCTGCATTAATGGGACCTGATTGGAAAGCAAAACAAGGACATGTGGCTGAAGTTATGGCTAAAAATGTTGCCCATAATATTTTTCAGCATGCACAAAAAATCTATTCTAAAAAGAGTTATATTGACCATTTAAATATTCTTTGTGTTATGGATACAGGAAATGGTGCAGCTTTTGTTTATAGGGACAATAAAGGTGGAAAGATGATTCCTCTACCTATTGTTGGTCACTGGATGAAAAAAGGTTGGGGTTGGTATTGTAAAAACTCTAAACTGGGAAAAATCCCTCGAATTCCAGGAATGTAACTTTTACTTCTCTTCTATCATTCACCAAAAGGTGAATGATACTTCTATTTAAAATCAATATAAATTATAATTATTATAATACTTACTTTTAGTAAAAGTTGCTAAAATAAAACTATATAAACTAAATCAAGGAATGTTAATGAAACAAATAACTGTAATGGAAAAATATCCAGTTTTTACATTAGAAATTGCTAAAAGTGAAACTACTTATCAAAATATTGATGAGATTTTCGTTTATCTTAAAGAACATATATCTGCACATCCTATAGCTACTTATATTGGTGAATTTGATCACTATGCACATACCTCTAACCTTGAAGTGGGTGAAATTAGTGATAGTATAAAAGATGCTAAAAATATTATCTGCTGCTTTGGAAAAGTATTACTCAAACCAGAAATATTAGCAGTAAGACCTAGATCTATTGGTGTGGCACTGATGGAAAATAGTTTTGTTGTTAGTTTTCTTGAAGCACCAAATCCAGATGCAAATGCAGCGATGGAAAAGTGGGCAAAAGGTATAGCAAATGTATAGAGATAAAATATTTAAAGTGTTACGTTAATACACAAGGTGATTATATAGACAACGCTATAGCGTTGTTTTAGAAACTTCTGAATGAGAGTAAAAATGAAATAACTATTATAAAATAGTTTAATTAAGACTAAATTTATCCTATTTGGATTATAATACGTCTATCAAACAAAATATAAGGATATAAAATGGCAACAGTAACTTTTAAAAACGATATCGTGTGTAACCTAGGTGGAACAGAAGTAAACGTAGGTGATACAGCACCAGTATGTACAGTAGTAAACTGTAACCCAATGCTTCAAAATGAGCAAGTTGGTGGAGAAGGTAAAGTTCAACTAGTAATTGCAGTACCATCTTTAGATACAGGTGTATGTGATGCAGAAACAAGAAGATTTAACACAGAAGCAGCGTCACTAGATGGTGTAGAAGTAATCACTGTATCTATGGATCTTCCATTTGCAGCAGCAAGATGGTGTGGAGCAGCTGGAATTGAAAATATCAAAGTATGTTCAGACTTCAGAAATAAAGACTTTGCAAACGCTTATGGTGTTCTTTTAGCTGATGGTCCTTTAGCGGGTGTAACTGCTAGAGTTATATTTGTTGTAGGTAAAGATGGTAAAGTTGCTTATAAGCAAGTTGTTCCAGAAATTACTGAAGAGCCTAACTACGAAGAAGCTCTTGCAGCAGCTAAGGCAGCTTGTTAATATTATTAACATAATGTTTAAGTACCTCTCTCTTGAGAGGTACTTCTCTCCCTTTACTTCACTTCATCTACTAAAACCTATCTATCCTCATTATATTTGTGTTAAAATACTTACTAACTAATTTACAAGTAAGGAATTAAAAATTTGAAATATATTATTATGTTAATTTTAACATTTTTAGTAGGATGTAATACTTCACCAAATAGACCAAAAAATCATTATAATTTAACAGAGTGTAAAGATGAGATGCTTAATGCTGAAGATTATAGTGAAGATGCAGGTATAGACCGTATTTTAGTGGTAAAAAAAGATCGTAAAATGTATCTGTATAAAGAGGGAAAAATAGAAGAGACTATTCCTATCTCTTTAGGTAAAAATCCTGTTGGACATAAAGTACAAAAGGGAGATAGTCGAACTCCAGAAGGAGAATTTTTTATTCATAGAAAACTTTGCTCTCCTAAGTATTACCGTTCACTTTGCATCTCTTACCCTAGACCATCAGACAAAGCAGCAGCTAAAAAAAGAGGAGTGAATCCTGGAGGTGATATAACTATACATGCACAACCAAAGTGGAATGCTACAGGTAAGGGTGATAAATATACACTAGCTAGGAATTGGACACAAGGGTGTGTTGCAGTGACAAATGCATCAATGAAAAAATTATGGTATGCTGTACGTGAGGGTGTACCAGTTACTATACGATAAAAGAGGGTTTATTATTAGATACACACAAAAACAGATTGATAAATTTAATCGTCAAAAATATATTACTGAGTTAGAAAAAATAGGTAAAAATCTTTTTCGTATGCTTAGAGATGAAAATATAAGTTCTGAAAAATTTATGGTAAAATTTGAAGAGCTTAAAAAGAAGTTTGACGAAAAATCTGAAATTCATTTAGATTCAGAGTATCATCAACAGTTAAAAGATTATATTCAGAGGTTATATTTACAAACTTGTAGGGTGGAAAATTTTTGTGATAAATCTTTTAATGAAATAAGAGATTTAGAAATGAGCAATCTAAACCGTCTTCAAAAGCTAAAAAATAGTGTATCTTATAAAAAAGATAAGCATAAATCAAAACATAGAAATGAAGATTGGGGTTAATTTAAAAAAAGGAGAAGTGATGAAAATAGGTTTAGGATTAATAGGTATAGTATTTGTATTGTTAATTAATGGATGTAATGAAGCACCCAAAGCATATGGCAAAGTAGATAAAACACCTTATGCAACTAAATCATGTATCAACGAATTATCAAGAGGTGCAGAGATAGACCATACAAATAAGATAGATAAACTTGTGGTATATAAAGCAAAAAGAAAAATGTATGCCTATAAAAATGGTAAACAGGTGGAGGAGTTTCGTATTTCACTTGGTGCTAACGGGGGTGCTAATGGTGGAGACAAAGTGAAAGTAGGAGATTATAGAACGCCAGAGGGAAGTTACAGTATCGTAAGAAAAAAGTGTGACTCAAGACTCTACAAATCATTGATGATTTCATACCCTAGCGAAGCAGATAAAGCAAAAGCTCGTAAAAGAGGGGTAAATCCTGGTGGTTATATCACTATCCATGGACAACCAAAATGGAATGCAGATGGAAGAGGAGATGCATTTACCCTTTCACGTGACTGGACAGAAGGTTGTATCGCTGTACCAAACCTTACAATGGATAGACTCTGGAGTGCTATTCAAAAAGGGGTAAAAGTAGAGATTAATTCATAATCAAAACAATTATTTAGCTAAATATGATAAAGGTTATATTATCATATTGAATAATATTGAATTTCAAAAGGAAAAATATGAAAAAATTACTATTAACTTCATTTATGGTTATATCATCAGTTCTGCTTATAGCTGGTGGAGATGTTAAAGAAGAGCTTCCAGAAGTTACTAATATACCAAATAATGTATGTAACTCAGATACTGTTTATATTCAAAAAGATGTAACCCTAATGTGGCAAGATGCTAAATATGGTGATATTGAAGATGGAGCATATAAAAGAGAAAACTCTGGGAAAAAAGCTGGTTCTCTCAATTATGCAAAAAACTATTGTCAAGGTCTAAACTATAATGGTTATAGAGACTGGAGACTACCAACTTCTGATGAACTAATGAGTGTACATAGAATATCAGGACAGGTATTTAAAAACTTTAGAGAGGGTGATTTTTGGACATCTACTCCAGCAGAATCAAAAAAATATTATGTAGTCCTTCCTGCTGATGCATATCGTTATAAAAGAAGTGTCAAACAATCAAATTATATTAGATGTGTACGTTGTTTAGATAAAGATGAAGTAAAGTAATTCTTATTAGTTAGAGGAGTTTAATCTCCTCTTGCATCTTTACATTAAACTCTTTTAAAACTTTCTCTTTTGCAAGATCAATAAGATACTTAGCATCAGAAAATGACCCATTCCCTAAATTTACCAAAAAATTAGCATGAATTTCACTCCACTGCATATCTCCTTTTCTTACACCTTTTAGCCCTACAGCTTCTATAAGCCTACCTGCATGGTCACCCTCAGGATTTTTAAATGCTGAGCCAGCACTTGGGTCTAAGGGTTGGTTTGAACGCAGTTTGGTAAGCTCATTGCATAGGATGGGGTTAAAGCCTTTATGTATCTTAAACCTAGCCTCAGTTGCTACACCCTTTAAGTTAGCAAAACGGTAGCCATACTCTATATCATCTTTTTTTATCCAAGTGCCATCTATTTTGATGGAGTCCAAAATATTAAATATCTCATAGCTCTTTACCCCAGCATTCATAGCAAGCATCCCACCCATAGTCCCTGGTAACTTCGCACAAAACTCAAACCCAGAGATATTATGTTTTTTAGCATAAGAGACGATACGCCCAGTAGGCATAGCACAGCCAATAGTCAACATCTCATCCTCTTGAGTAATAAAAGCAAAATCTTTAGAGAGCATCATCAAAGGAGGAGGGTTAGGAGAGATTAAAAGATTATTCGCCCCACCAATTAAAACTCTATCAGTAGGTATAACATCATCAAGCTCAATCATCAAGACCTCTACCTCTTGCCCTATTTTGATACTTGAGTATTGTTGGAAGTTTATTTTTTTTAATAACATTTATATTTTATCACTATGTGTTGTTAATTTTTTAAATGATATTTCTAATGCTTCCTCAACTCTATCCTTAACAAAAGGGTAAAAACTCTCAGCTAATTTAAAAATTTCTGTTGACCCTATACTTATCTTGTTTTCAAAATTTAATTTAGAATTTTCTATGGCTGTACTTATAAAAATAGGGTGTTTTTTGCTGTCAAATCCACCAGAAATTTTTGTATTTAAATATTGTTTCCAACCATCAGCCCTTTCTATATTTTCAAAAGTCTCAAGTTCTTTAAATTGATGATAATATAACCATACCTCAAAGCAAGGATTACTTTGAACAACATTCCAATTTGTCTGTTCTATACAACTCTCTCTTAATTCATCTATTTGACTACCCCAATCATCAGTATCAATGACAAACCAAACTTCATCATCTGGTTCATATATAGGAGTAGGATTCTCCTCTGATTTGATAATTTGACTTTTAGCCTTTTCATATAGTCCTAAAGGATTTGTTTTACTATCTTGCTCAGGTGCTTCAACTGCTAATGTTATGTTTGAACTTATATTTGAAAAATAATTAAAATATTGTTTTTCTCTTTTCTTCCCTTCACAATAAATAATAATGAGTTTTGCATCTTTCTTTGGCTTCTCCCTACTATAAAGTAATCCTCTAGTTTTTAACATTATAATCATGCCAATTCAAATCTTTCAAATTACCAAGAAAAGGAATAGATCCGTATCTCCCCAAAAGATAGCCTTTTTGAATATCATTCGTATTAATATCTTTATAATCACTCAAAGAATATAAATCAGTACACCCATTTTTATCTTTTTCTGCAAACCAAATTTCATCTTCTCTAAATATACTTTGGTCTAAAAGGTTCGATTCATGTGTAGTAAAAATCAACTGTCCATTAGAATTATCATCTTTTGAAAATTTTCTAATAAGCTCTTTGATAAGAAGAGGGTGAATACTTCTCTCTATTTCATCTATAAAATAAACTCTTTCATTGTTTGCAATATCTTGAAAAACAGGTGTAAAATCTAATAATCGTACTGTACCATCTGATTCTTCATTCAAATCAAAAAGTGCCTTGATATCATCCTTTCCTACATGTTCAATTTGAAGTTTTTTAACAAAATATTCTTTTTCTTCTTTTATAATTACTATCTCTTCGCCATTTTTTGTACCAATAGCTATCATATTTTGTGGAGAGTTATCTAATTTATTAATAAGAGTATTGAGTTCATTATTGTCATCTTCTCCAAAAAATGCTTTTAGTGTTTTCTTTTGAGTGTGAATATTACTTACACCAATATGAAATGATTTCATTAAATCATTAGCATAACTTTTAAAATTATTATCTATATCTATTTTATGTGCTAATGCACTAGGTTTAGCATCAGGGGTAACTATAACTAAAGTGTCTTCAAACCATTTTAATGCCGTATTTAACTCTTTCAAGTGAGCATTATCTAATGTTGTCAAAAGCTTTAAAATCGTTTTATTAGGCTTTACAAGATTTTTTTCAACGACTTTTTTTAATATACGACTTTCATCATCATTTTCTAATAAACTTGAAGTTATTATGGTTTTTTTTGTCTTTTTATCTGTTTTTCTTTCAAAAAGTAATGTCTCATCTCTTTGACCTAATCCAGATAAATAAAGTTCTTCTGTAATGACAATATTATTTAAGATTTCTAAACCATATAAAAAAGCTCTATTGTCTTGAAAAAACTCTATCACAAAAACTTGTGCTTTATCTTCCATATTATTTTGAAACTTAAATTTTATTTTATCAATATTAGGAATTTTATCATTTTTTTCAATTATAAAATTTTGTAATGTTAATAATGACTTTATAAGATTTGATTTTCCTGCGCCATTTGCACCATAAGTAGAAGCCATTTTTAAAATTTCAAAATTGTTAATATTATATTTATGTGTATTTAGCCTATCTAATGATGGCAAAGGAAGCATATTAAACTCTTTTTCTTCACCAAAAGACAAGGTATTCTTGACTATAAACCTTATCAACATTTTCTCAACCCCTCATACTCTCTAGGTATCAAATAGTCTTCAGTTTTTATAGGGCTGTCCCATAAACCATGTTTGAAGCCTATCTCATAAAGTCTATCTAAAGCTTTGAGTTGTAGTGCTGAGAGTTCGACAGATTCATCTGAAGCATACATATCAAGATACTTTTTGAGCATTTTATCAGAGATACGTACAAGGTTATCGGTTTCAAGTTTAGTGCAGAGTTCTTCTTTTCTATCGTTAGCAATTTTTACAGCATCTATGAGAATGTTTTCTACATCTATAGCACGGTTAAGAGGTAGGCTTCTTCGTATTGCCATGCCACCAAGAGGAAGAGGAAGTCCCTCTCCTGCAAGTTCAACCCAAATATCCCATACCTCCTTTTCAACCTCTAAACTCTCATCAAAATCTAATATAGATTCGTGAATCAGTACGCCTGCATCTACTTGCCCACTTACTACCGCTTCTTCTATTTCAAGAAAGTCCATATAAACAGGTCTTGCATCAGGGTAGTAGATACGAAACAGCATTGCATTGGTTGTGTATTTACCAGAGAGTGCTACTTTGAAGTTACGTTTGAGTTTTTTCTCTTTACGGCGTATAAGTTTAGGTCCATACCCTTCACCAAAGCTTACAGCTGTACGGAGCATCGCATACTCTTCTTTAATAAGTGGATACATACCAAAACTAATAGCACTCACATCATAAGTACCTTTCATCGCTTCAACATTTAAAGTTTCAATGTCTAGTCCTATATTGGTAAATTCATAATCTTTCATATCGACCCAACCAAATTTAATGGCAAAGTACATAAAAATATCATCTGCATCTGGAGAGTGGGCTAATTGGATGGTTTTTGGCATTATTTCACCTTGTTTTATAGTATATGTATTTTAGCATAAGGGTGCAAAGAAGAAAATAATTAGTTTTTTATATAAGTTATACTTTTTTTGGTAAAACCCAGATTATGCAATAATCCAGGTTAAAACCAATGTCTATCTTTTAGTTGTATTTAACTCACTTGGAGAACTCTCTATTTCATTCATAAAGTCAATCCATGTAGCAGGAAGTAAATCAAAAGAGAAGTCTTTAGGGAAAGATTCTTTTATCTCTAAAAGTTCCTCATTGCTAGGTACATCGCTACGCGTTAAATCATTAATAATTTCCCACCCATCTTCAGTTTTTTCCAAACATAAGAGATAAACGCTGTCAGCAATTTCTTGTATTTCAAAAGATGAACCATCTTCATATAAGACTGTAAATTCTAATACAGCATATTTTTCATTTGATTTATTCATTTGAACTTTTAGTTTAATAGGTTTCTCTGATGTCTCCCCAATATATTTAGCTTGTATAAACTCTTTAGCCGCTTCGATGATTTCATTTTCTGCAACCTTCACAACTTCTACCTCTTTGATCACTTCTACCTCTTTGATCACTTCCACTTCCTGTATAGTAGGTGCTGGTGCCTGTATTAATGGAACTACTGGAACTACAGGCATAATGACCTGTCTACAAGCTCTATTTCCTGCATTCCATCCTCTTCTGTAGCTTCTAAAATTATTGTAGGAAGCTACATTTTTTCTCCAGTTTCCTTCTGCAGATCTACAGCCATGATTGTAACCGTTATTGTATGAGTTCCTTGCATTGTTATTAGCCCTTCTACAATCCCTTTTTCCTG
>JAYEHY010000042.1:0-18023 GCA_034659695.1 Campylobacterota bacterium
TCACTTTGAAAGTGAATGATGGGGGTGTGTTGCTTGAGTTTAAACGTAGCCTTAAATTTATCCATTGGATTTGTTGACATCTTTAGTCTCCTTAGTTTTGATATGGTTTTTTGTTTTATCAACTCTAGATTCTGTGGCCATAGGCATGAAAAACAATGATATAACTAAAATGACAGTGAGTAATCCAATACTTATATATTTTGTCCATCCTTTTTTAATCACACCAAAACCAAATAACACACTCAGTACTATTAACGCACCACCCCAATACATCCCATCATCATTTTTAGCAAAATTTATAGTATTCATCCCCAATATGCCTGCGATAACAGTAGGAGGTAAAAACAAGGCTCCAAGTTTAGAAATAGTAGCCAATTGTTTTTCTCTATCCTCCGCTTTTTTAGACTCTTCTTCTTGCATCTTCATAGAAACATAAGTGTGTAGTTCAGCTATTTCATTATCAAGATCTTTTATATGTTTTTCTGTTTGCATTACTTTTAACGCTTGGTTATAGAGTTCTATGCCCTGTTCTTGTGCTGTAAGTTCTCTAAAAAAAAGATTATTTTGAAAGTTGATATAGTCTTTATAGATAGCTGTTACTTCCGCTTGTAACTCTTGAACACCCCTGTCTCCTACTGACACATCTGCCACTCTTTTAGAAAAGTTTAACATAGAAGCACGATAGGCAAGTAACAATGTAAATATCTGAAAATACATCGTATGCATATGTGGTTTTAATCTATTTTCACCAAACCACTGCCCAGTTAAAGCAACGAAAGAGTAACGACTTATACCAAATAGTGTACCCCACTCTATCCATCTCTCATACGTTGTCTCTTTGATAAGATTTTTTGTCATATGCTTATTTTGACACATCTTATCTCCTGCATCTACAAAAATATACTTATACCAAAAGTCATCATTTTCATAAGCATAAGCATTTTTATCTTCATCATATTTTTTCATTTCCTCCACAATATCATCATGCATATACATTGAAACAACAAACATACGGTCATCTATGATGGGTTCTATATGAATTTTATTATCATTACTGTGAGAAGTAAATTTATCTCCTAAAAGTGCATGTATAAAGTTAGGGAGGTTTGTTGCATCTTTTTGAATATTTTTCATATCTTCATAATATGAATAATCTTCTTCTATTTTTTCACTTAAATAAAGCGTAACACTTTGGGGCAATAAGTTATTTTTAACATATTCAAGATTATTTTTCCCTGCTAAAAATTGAGGGTAAAGCCGTCTTGCAAAATCATTAATTACAAGTATGCTTTCAGGATCTCGATACTCATAATTTGATAATTCTATAGATAAGATACCTACATTGGTATCAAATGTACGCATAGAGATGCCATCTATATCAAGTTTATATTTTTTATCATTAACTTCTAACTCATACGTTCCTTTTTGCTCTTTATACTCAAAATAATAAGAGGTTTGCTTTTCATCCATTGATTTATTTGAATACAAAGCTTTACGAACATACTCATAAAAGTAAATATATTCATTATAATTTTGTTGACTCTTACTTATGTCAAAAGGAATATATGTCCACAGAGAGTTCTCTACTAATGCCTCATTAATTATCTTAGGTTCTTCATTAAATACAAATGGGAACATAAGTATGTGTGTACTGTGTAATGTCTTTTCTTTCAATTCTTCTCCTTATTAGTTCAATCTAAAAAAATTCCGAATATAGTTTTGCAACTTAATAGTATCTACACTCGACTCATGATAAATCCCTATACCTGACATCCTGGCTCTCCTTAGTGCAGAGTGTGCGAAGTTTGGAGATGTTTTTGTATCCAAATATGGCTCTTTATCACCTTTGGAAATATTCAAAACCATCGCTTTTGCAGCTCTTCCAAAATAGTTGATAATTGTCTCATACTTATAGATCATGCCTAAACCATCCATTTCATTTTTGAATTTACACTCAATAGTATATAGACGGTTTTTATGTGTCATAAGTATGTCGAACTCATTGACAACTCTTCTTTGAGGCTGAGGCTCTTTTGATGCATTATCAAAGTCTATCTGTACACCCAAAGCCATGTCATCAAATCCTACTTCATCAGTTAACCAAAATATATACTCTTCGAGAAGGTCACCCTGTATCGTTTTGATCTGTGACTTTTTAATAGTTCCGTCACTTTTCAAAATGCCCAGTTTTTTTAACTCTGAAAATATTTCTGGAAAATGGTTTTTTTTGAGTTTAGTGTTATGTCCAAGATATTCCTGCACTACAGACTTTCTTACTTTTTTGAAATCTCTCTCTTTTTTAAAAAGTTTTATAACACTTTTTTTACGTGTGACAAGTTGTTTTCTCTTACTTATCTTTTTGATCTTATAGTTAAGCATCAACAGATAGTTTTCTACATCAATACAACTCTTCAACTGTTTGCATTTCATAGTTCCATCAGGCTCAATAATATGCAGATCATTGTCAAAATGATCATAACTCAATACCTTACCACCCTCTTTTCGTACCATTTCACTAAGTAAAATAGTAATGGCAGGGTAACCGTCTGTGGCATTGAGCCAAAGTTCATTTTCGTGACTAAATTGCTTTTGTGCTACCTCTTTAATATCGGCAGCTGAATCTTCGTCGGTTATAATGACTTTTGTATACCATCCAAGGCTGTGTTTAGCTGAAAACTTTTGCATACCACGTTGAAGTGTTTTTGCTCGTTCATGGTTAGATGGATCATCATCACAAAGTAATACATGCTGTTTAATTTTGTTTTTATATGCGTATAGCACTGGGATGATACGAGAAATATCTTCCCCCACGATGCTTAGAAGTGTCACTCTTTCCCCTTTAAGTTCACCTTAGTGATTTATTGTACTTAAATTTATTTTAAGTTATGTCGTTAAATTACCATCTTTATAGTATTCAACATCCATTACCGTACCATCACTATAGTAGTAGGTTGTTTCACCATCTTGTATGCTATTTATAAACGCATAACTGACTTCCAATGAACCATCCTCTCTATAGAATTTCACTAGCCCTGTTCTCTCTCCCTCAACATATGGATCTTCTTTTCTTAACACACCAGACTCATAATACTCTTTCGCTATACCATGTGGGATAAGCGTTGTTTTCACTTTTTTATACCCTAGTCCATAACTCTTTTTATAGGGTGTTTCAGATTTAAGATTTCCATTATCCCAATACTCTTTTCTTATTTCAATGAGTTTTTCATCTTTTGAGATAGTTGTCTCTTTTGTTTTTGTTACATTACTCTCATCAGAGTCACCACTAAAGAAACTTATGCCCCACCCTAATGTCAAAACTATCACACCCATCATTACCCATCCCATTATCCACTCAAAAAAACTTTTAATTGCATTCATATTATTTTCCTTTTATATGTATGTTAGTCTTGCGACACATCTTCCCTCTCCTGATTAAAGGATAAAAGTATTATATACAGCCATACGAAAAAAAAGTTCGCTATACTGTTGTATCATTCTATATATACCTAAAGGAATTATCATGTACCTACTTGAAGATATGGACAGCTATCAAAAACTTAGCAAGGGCAGAAAAATGGAAATGCATTATGAAAACATCATTTCTATTTTTGAGCGGGAAAAACATTCTCTTGGGTTGACATTGACAGAGATTCATCATAGATTACAAAATGAATACAGATACACGCAAACAGATAGAGCATTAAAAAAGCACTTAATTAAACTTAGCGAGGGTGAAATAGACGGCATTGTATTTACCTGGGTACAAAATGGAAAACATAAGCTCAAGGATTATAGACATTATAGTAATGAAGATGTCATGAAACATTTAGCAAAGATAGAATCAAAAGATGTACTTTACCAAGAAGAGCGTACATACATGCGTCTTGCCATGGAAGCCATAAAAGAGCTCAAATCTCTTTCTAGCAAACATCATCAAGAGATAGAAAAAAGACTTGGTACAAACTGCATACAAAGTCCTTACTTCATAGACAATGCAGATATGGAGTCTGTAGATATGTCTGATATAGATATACTAGATCTTAAATATGCCATAAGTATCGATGCACCTGTTGAGTTTAAATATATAGGAGAAAGCAGAAAAGACTGGTACTACGTAGAACCTTATAAACTTATCATCTTTGATGGGCTATGGTATCTGTACGGGAAAGATATAAATGATACAGAAACTCCCTATAAAACATGGAGACTTATCTATATTAAAGATGTAGATATCAATAAAGATGAAACAGCCAAACATAAAATGGCATACAAAGACACAGAAAGCATACTGAACAATGCTGATGATGCTGATTTTGTTGTTATCGAGAATGATGCCATACCTACCATCAAAAAAGATATCACCTTCAAACTCAAAATAGATGCAGTAATCGTAGATGAATTTAACCATAAGGCTCACATACCCGGCGAAGTAGAAACACCCATCGTCAACCCTGACAACTCATTAATCATCACAACAAAAGTCAACACCTATGCAGACATCGACCACGAAATAAAAGCATGGATACCATACATAGAGATACTTGAACCTGTAGAGTACAGATTAAAAATAATCAAAGAACTTGAGGTATATAGAAAAAGGTTTAGCAAGGAGATTGGTTGTTTAGTGAAATAAGGGAGTTCAGTAAATACTGGGGTGTTAGAAATTTTGTGTCAGTCTGATAGAATACTATTAAGGGCTGACAACTAAAGAAGAACTGGAGTTTGATTTCGATGAAATACTAGACGAGTCCAGAAGAGGTAAAAAAGTTACAGGCAAAGTTGGGTTTGCAGCTCCCCTTATTAAATATCTTACCGAAGCTACACTTGAAACAGACGTCGAGTCACAGATTGCCAATGATGTGTTTTGTTGTGGGGAATGTGTGGGGTAATGACTAATAATAAAATATAAAATATTTCTCAAAACTCGTTGTACTGGGAAGTAAATAGGATTTGTAAACTCAAAAAAGTACGATGAAGTGCAACTATATCATAAGAGTAATAAAGGTGTTTCATACTACATAAGCCCAAATCCGTAAATAGAAAATCCCAATAAAAGAAGAAACAGCGTAAAATAGGGGAAAAGAAAGACAAAAGCAGCACTAAACACTTTCACCCAAAGGAGATATTTTGACTAAACTATTCATTATGATCTTGACCTTTCTTGCTGGGATTGCTTCAAGCACACAGGGACTCTATAACGGTTACTGGAAAGAGAGTATTGACCTAAAAACCGTATTACTCTTGAATTCGTTAGTGGTTTTTGCTTTGGTGGTGTTCTTTTATATCATTACAGCAGATGATGGCTTTAACTTTTCTCTGGAGAAGATGAGTCCCTCTATTCTTATCGGCGGTCTCTGCGGTTTTTTTGTTATTATGGTGTTTGCCATAGCCTTTCCTGCTATTGGAGCAACGTCAACGTCACTGCTCTTCATCTCTGGTCTGCTGATTGCATCACTCTTTTATGATCATACCGCAGCATTGAATCTTACTTTAAAGAGTATTTCTCTGCAGAAAGTTTTCGGTATTTTATTAGTAGTGTTAGGGAGTTACATTACCCTAAGGAGTCCAACATGAATTTTGTTGCTCAAAACATTGTTCGTGTTGATGCCCCAGCGAAAGCTGACGGAACATTAAAATATACAAATGATTTGGATTTTGATGGTCTTTATGGTGCTATTGTACGTTCAACCATTGCACATGGGAATATCCTTTCCATTAGTTTTAATAAGAGATTCGATTTTTCAGATTTTATAATCATTGATTATCATGATATAACGGGCAGAAATGCTAATGTTATATTGACCGATGATCAGCCTTTCTTAGCACAAAAGCGCGTCATGTTTATCGGGGAACCAATTTTACTACTTGCATATCAGTCTCAAAAAATGCTTAAAGAGGCTATAAAACATATCGATATCGAGTATGAACCTTTAGAGCCTGTTTTTACGATGCAAGAATCACTTGATTGTAAAAATATTATCTATAGTGACGATAATATCTTCAAAACCATCCAAACAGTCAAAGGCACCGAACCTGAGTATCAGAGTCTGAAAAGTTTGGAAAAGAGTTACACAACACCACATCAGGAACAGCTCTATATGGAGACACAGAGTATGATTGCACGTTACAAAGATGGTGTTGTCAAGATTATTGGATCGATGCAGTGTCCTTTTTATGTAGCGTCTGCTTTGTTTGAGCTAACTGGGGAGAAGATTGAGGTTGAGCAGGCACCGACCGGCGGTGCTTTTGGCGGTAAAGAGGACTACCCTTCCTTGATGGCAGCTTATGTCTATCTGTTGAGTAAAAAAGCTGAACAAGATGTGAAGATTGTTTATGATCGTGCAGAAGATATTGCTTTTACCACTAAACGCCACCCCTCCATATTACGCTATAAAAGCCATTTTGATGAAACCGGAAAACTGCATGCACTAGATATAAACATACAAATAGATGGTGGTGCTTACGTCACACTTACCCCTGTGGTCTTGGCACGGACAGTACTGCATGCTGCCGGTTTTTATGATTGTGAGTATATTAAGGTAGATGCCCATGCTTTTGCAACTAATACACCCCCAAATGGTGCCTTTAGAGGTTTTGGAGCACCTCAAGCTATCTTTGGCATTGAACGGCATATGGATGATATCGCCCGATATCTTGGCATCTCACCGATGGAGGTACGACAGAGAAATCTTCCCCACAGCCATTCCGTAAGTGTTTCAGGTGCCAAAATCGATGAATATTCACGACTGCGAAATCTGTTTGAAATCACAAGAGAAGTGAGCAGTTTTGATAAAAAATATGATGCTGATATCCCTAATAAGGGCATAGGCATGGCACTTTTCATGCATGGTGGTGGTTTTACAGGATCAGGAGAGACATTTTTAGCTTCAGAAGTATGGTTAGATCTTAAGAGAGATGGTATAGTTGAAATTAGGGTCAGTAGTGTAGAGATGGGACAGGGAACCCTGACAGTATTGCCACAAATGGTAGCTGATGTACTAGAACTCCCCATCACAATGATCTGTTATCATATTCCCAATACTGCAAAAGTTGCCGATAGCGGACCTACCGTAGCTTCACGTACCGTGATGATTGTTGGAGAACTTTTAGTACAAGCAGCAGGCTCACTTAGAGAGGCTCTTGGTTGGTACAGTAATCAGGCAGAGTATCTTGAAGCCGTCAGGGTTTATCTGAAAAAAGGTGCCAAGAGTCGCTTTCAAGCTAGCTATCAAAAACCTGATACTGCTCAATGGGACGAGGAGCATTTTTACGGCAATGGGTATGATGGCTACTCTTTGGGTTGCTATGTTGCTGAAATAGAGGTAGATCCCATCGACTATAGGGTACGAGTGAGCAACTTTTACGCCTACAATGATATTGGAAAAGTGATTAATCCTAAGTTAGCCGAAGGGCAGATAGAAGGTGGCGTTACGCAAGGTATCGGTTATGCACTGTATGAGAGAGTGGTTCATGAAGATGGCAGAGTTAAAAACAATTGTCTAAGTGACTATATTGTACCTTTAGCAACAGATTTACCAAAACTGCATATCGCTTTTTTGGGAAGAGATGAACCAGCAAAAGGGCTTGGTGAGCTTCCTATGGATGGACCTGCCGCTGCGGTTGCCAATGCACTTACCCATGCACTTGATACAGCGTTTGATGACCTTACTATTACCCCTGAAATCGTGGAGGAAAAATGCAGATAACATGTACTATAAACAGAAAGCTTTACCATTTTGAATGTGAATCAGATCAGCGTGCTATTGATGTGCTTAGAGAGATGGGTTTGATCTCCGTAAAAGAGGGATGTGGTGAAGGAGAGTGCGGAGCATGCAGTCTGTTTTTTAATGGTAAATTGGTCAACTCCTGTCTTCTTCTTGTACCTCAAATACAAGATGCTAAAATAGTAACCTTGGAAGGATTACAAAAAGAGACAAAAACGATACGTGAAAACTTTGCCAAAGAGGGTGCGGTGCAGTGCGGTTTTTGCACACCCGGATTTATTATGCGTGCTTATGACTACATTGAACAGGGTGGTAGTAAAGATGAAAAGAGTCTGAAAGAGGCATTAGATGGTAATATATGCCGTTGTACAGGTTATCAGAAAATTGTAGAAGCCATTTTAAAGAGTATGTCATGATGTACATCAGAGCCAAAGATTTTGATAATACGATGAAGTTAATTGCAGAATATCCAGACTTTCTGATAATGTGTGGAAATACCGATATAGCACTGCAATTAAAAAAGCAAAAAACCGTAAATGGCATCATAGATATCAGCTCCTTGAATGAACTTCACTATATTAAAATAGCATCCAACACCATGCATATCGGGGCGTTGACTACCATTACTGATATTTTAGAGAACAGTGAAGTACAGATGCATCTGCCACTGCTCATAGCTGTAGCAGAAGTGTTTGCTTCCCATCAAATTCGTAATCTGGCAACACTTGGTGGTAATATAGCCAATGCCTCTCCATCAGCAGATTTTACTGCGGCGTTGCTGGCACTTAATGCCACAGTCACTTTGGGCTCAGTTGAAGGAGAAAGAGTCATAGACCTTGAAGATCTTTTTTGTGGCTATAAATGTACAAAATTAAACCATGAGATAATACTTAGCATTACCATTCCTTTGCAAGAACACTTATGGTATTACAGAAGGACAGGGGCAAGGGAACGGCTCAATATCACAAAAGTGAGCCTAGCTATGATAAAAAACCGTAAAGGTTACAGTATCAGTGGTGCATCACTTAATCCTTACACTTCACGGTTCAGACATCTGGAAAATTTACTGAATAGTGGTGACTTCAATGATAAAAAAATCACAGAGGCATTAGAACGAGATATCTCTCCCTCAGGCTCTTTGCGTTCAACAAAAGCGTATCGTATGCGAGTTGTATTCAATATGATTAAAGAAGCACTTTCAGGATTTACAGCATCATGACAGTTGTTTTACTTGCTGCAGGTAAATCGAGCCGAACTTCTACAGTAAAACAGCTTTATCCGATTAAGGGTGAGTATCTTATCAATGTACAGATTGGAACGCTTCACTCTTATGGCTTTGATGTTGCAGTGGTTTTAGGACATGAATATGAAAAGATTCGTACTGTTATCAAAAATTGTGTGACAATAGTACATAATAAAAATTATGAAGAGGGGATGTTCTCTTCGGTAAAAAAAGCTTTTGAGGCATTGAATGAAGAGCAACTTGTATTTTGTCATATTGATAGACCTATACCTGATTTGACCGTATTTGAAGTACTTTTGCAAAGTGATAGGGCAGTAGCTGTTGCTTTTTACCAAGGAGAAAAAGCACCTCCAATCTGTATAAAACCTTCAATGAAAAATTGTTTATTGAACTCCAACTTAGCGCGTCTAGATCACTGGATTGCATCAGAAGAAGATGTGGCGTATGTGGAGGTGGATGATCCAAAAGTACATTACAATGCCAATACGGATGAAGCATTAAAAAGGTATTTTGATGAATAAGACGATTAAATGGAGAAAATGATGAACCGATGGATGAAAATAGCGTACAATGAAGCAACAAAAGGGATGCTTGCTAATGAGGGAGGACCTTTTGGTGCTGTTATTATTCATGATGGCAAGGTCATAGCAGTTGCACACAATGAAGTACTTAAAACCAATGACCCCACTGCACATGCTGAAATTAATGCCATCCGGCGAGCCTGTAAACAACTCGGTCGATTTGAACTTTCTGACTCTATTCTTTATACCACTTGCAAGCCTTGTCCTATGTGTTTAGGTGCTATCTTTTGGGCACGTATAGGTACAGTTTATTACGGAGCTACTGAAGAGGATGCGACTAGGGGAGGTTTTGATGACCACCGTTTTTATGAGATGATACGTGGTCATAACTCTGATGTAATTTTCAAACAGATTGATTATGAAGTCAATGCTAAACTTTTTGATCAGTGGCTTGAAAAAGATGACCGTCAGATCTATTGATGTCCTCCTTTCCGATCAGCCATTTTTTTTGACAGTAGGAAATCCAACACACACTCAGTAAATACTTGAGGCTGTTCCATATGAATGGAATGGGCGGCATGTGCTATGACAGAAAAGGCTGCTCCAGGAATCGCCTGTACCAAAGAAACAGATACATCGGGAGGGAAGAGGATATCCTCTTGTCCACTGATAACCAGCGTCTTTGCAGTGATCTCGGAAAGTTGTTCGAAACAGTCAAAGCCTGCGATCACCTCTACCTGTTTTCTAAAAGCAACAGCACTTTGGGGATGCGGGTAATCAACAGCATAGTGGAGTGCAGCATCCACAGCATTTTCATTTTCAAAAAAGTGTTCTGTAAAGAGCCAGTAGAAGATGCTACGGAACCACTCTATTGTATCCATCCCTGATTCTAGAGTTGATACCCAATTTGCAAAAAGTACATCATTACATTTTGAGTTAGAGGTCGATGTGCTAGCAAGTATCAGTCTGTCAACGGTATCTGGGTAACGTGCTGCAAGGTCTAGAGCAACGAAGCCACCCATCGAATGTCCAAGCAGATTAAAAGAAGAGAATCCCAAATAACTTGCAAGTGCCATACAGTCATCAGCAATCTGCTGAATACTTGTTTCAGCGTCTTGCGGTACTGTTCTACCTGTTCCTCTGTTATCTGGAGTAATGAGCAGAAAGTGTTGTGAAAGTTCCTCTATAATTGGTTGCCAACTTTGGGAGTCACTGCCTAGACCAGCAACTAGCATTAACGGTTCCCCCGCTCCATGGATTTCGTAGTAAAGCGAAACATGATTGACTTGTATATTTGGCATGATACATTAACCTTTTTTTATATTCTTTCTTATCTCTACAGTACAAAAAACACTAGCAAAGCAACGGCAGCCAAAACCCCCATAGCTATGTCAATCTGCTTATATTTGCCCTGAACCAAATTGATAAAAACAAAAACCAAAGCACCCAAAAGCAGACCGTTGGTGATGGAGTACATTAGTGGCATTCCCATTACGATAAAAAAGGTACTGTATTTAACGGCGGGATCCTTGTAGTCTATATGCTGCAATTCACTGAACATCATAACACCAATAACTATCAGGATCGGATAGATTGCATTGGGAGGGATGGCTTTGAAAAAAGGGAGCAAAAACAGAGGTAAAATAAATAGCAGACCAACCACAACTGCACTAAGTCCAGTTCTCCCACCCTCTTCAACGCCAGCGGCACTCTCAATGAAGGATGTTGTACTGGTGACTCCTGCAAGCCCACTTAGCATGGTTGTTGCAGCATCTGCCTCAATGGTTTTTTGCAGAGGCACAGAGTCCTTTTTATTAAAAAGATTTGCCCTCATACCTACACCGGTCAATGTACCAAGTGTATCAAATAGGTCGGTAATCAAAAAGATAATAATGACTGGAACCATAGAGAGTGTCAGAGCAGAGGGAATATCTAGCTTAAATGCTATCGGTGCCATAGATGCAGGCATAGAGAAAAACTCCTCTGGCAATTTTTCGATACCTGCAATCCAAGCAAAAAGTGTTGTTAAAACAATGGAAAGAATAAAGGCACCTTTCTGTTTTTTGAGTGTAAATACAATAGCCAGTGCCAGACCAAACAGACCGAGTAAAACATGACTATCTTGAAAATTGCCTATAGTTACAAGCGTTGATGGACTGTCAACAATGATTTTCATCTGTTCTAATCCAATAAATGCAATAAAAGCACCAATCCCCGCACTGACTGCCCGCTTAATATCCATGGGAATGGTTTCGATCATCCATCGTCGTAGTGGTGTCATGCTGATAAGCATATATAATACCCCTGAAACAAATACTATGCCCAAAGCACTCTGCCATGGAATTCCCATACCTTTGACAAGTCCGAAACTAAAATAGGCATTTAGACCCATACCAACACTCATAGCGATAGGTGTATTTGCCCAAAATCCATTGAGTATCGATGCAATGATGGTCATCACTGCCGTTGCAGTAATGAGGGCATCATAAGGCATACCAGAAGCACTCATTATGGCAGCATTTACCGGTACGATGTAGAGCATCGCCATAAATGTTGTAAACCCTGCTGTTATTTCGGTTCTAACATCTGTTTTGTGTTCCTGAAGTTTAAAAAAGTTCATGCTTTAACTTTGCAAGAGTTGATAAAATGAAATGTCCGCCCATCAAAAAGACCTTTATCACTCAGTTTCAGTTCTGGAATGACCAGTAGTGCCATAAAAGAGAGGGTCATAAACGGTGCACTTAGCGTTGAACCTAAAGTTTCTTTGGCAATGCAGTCTAACTTCTCATACTCTTTGGCGACACTAAAACCGTCTTCAGTACTCATAATTCCTGCAATTTCCAGTGGTAAAACCCACTCTTGCGTATCTGTAACAGCACAAATACCACCCTGGTGTTCAATGAGTAGATTAACCGCTCTGGCAATCGCCTCATCGTTGCATCCTACAGTAATGATATTGTGAGAATCATGGGCAACACTCGAAGCAATCGCACCCTGTTTTAATCCAAAACCATTGACATATGCAAGAGCAGGAGAAACATCTTCATAACGGTTTAGAACACTTATTTTTAAAATATCATGTTCAATATTCCCAACTGTCTGCGAGGCAATGGTATAAAAGTTTACTAGCTTCTCATGGGTGATGAGTTCATGATCAATCGCTTGTATTACTTCAACCGTTTGACATGCTGGCATTGTAAAATCTTCTGGTTTTTTTATACCTGTATGAAAGTTATTGACCTTTAAAATTGGAATAGAGCTTATTTTTGATTCTCCATTTTGAGCAACTACTTTACCATTAATCACAGTTTTTAAAATAGTAAAATCATCTAAATTATCTACTTCAATAAAGTCAGCACTCTCTCCTTCTCTTAACATTCCCACATCAAGGTTATAATGATTAATGGGATTGATGCAAGCAATTTGTAAAACTTTGAAAAGATCATTTCCTTTTGCAACAGAACGTTTGACTAACTGGTTGATATGTTTGTGGTAGAGATCATTTGGGTGGCAGTCATCACTACAAAACATCAGCCTCTTATAATGCTCATCGATTAGTGGTGCCAACGCATTGAAGTTCTTTGCTGCTGAACCTTCACGTATCAATATCTTCATCCCACGCTGAATCTTTTCCAATCCCTCTTCATAAGTAAACGCTTCATGATCTGTCGTGATACCCGCATCGATATAGTGTTTAAGGTCATCACCACGAAGTCCGGGAGCATGACCATCTACCGGCTTTCCAAGATCCTGAGCCACTTTTATCTTTGAAAGCATATCTTCATCGTCATGTATAACACCTGGAAAATTCATTACTTCACTAAGATATTTGATTTGTGGTTTTTTCAATAATGCTTTAACCTCCTCAACACCCAATGTTGCACCACTGGTTTCAAAAGGTGTTGCTGGCACACAAGGCGATGCCCCAAAGTAAAATTTAAAATTTACTCGCTCTGCATTGTTAAGCATAAATTCAACACCTTCTATGCCAAGAACATTGGCAATTTCATGCGGATCGGAAACAGTAGCAACCGTACCGTGGCGTACTGCCAGACGAGCAAATTCGCTTGGAGGAAGCATTGAACTCTCTATGTGAATATGGGCATCTATAAACCCTGGCAAGATGTAGGTGGAACAGACTTCATCAATCTTTGTGACAGAAATAATCTTTTGATTGTATGTCACTACTTTTACAGGGTAAATTTCACATCGTTCAATATCAACAAAATTGGCTTTTATTTCCATAGGAGCATCTCCTTATTAATCTTCTACATTCTTACATAGTTAGTATAAAGAGTCTCTTAGTGCTTATAATTTTTTCCTAAGGCTTATTCTTCCTGGGGAAGAAGACTTGGTGAATATACCAACGGGCTTATTCGTCAATATTTTCCAAAAGGAAGCAGTTTTGCTGATATTTCACCTGAAAGAATACAAGAAGTAGAAGATAAACCAAAACACTTCCCTATGTCGGTCTTAACCCTACTATGTCATTTTTGATAAAATTGATACATATATACAGAGTAATAATATAAATAGAGAACATTTTTTAATTAAATTTTATCGTACTCTGCGAGATATGCCGGACGATAATAACATTGATCTACTTTCTTATTTCAACAATTATGATATGGTAACATTTGAATCAATGAAAAATATGATGCTAGGAGCCAACCTTAATCATATTATTGATTTTTATACTACATTTTTATCTCAACATGAAATACAAGTTATGAGAGATCAGAAGCTTTATATTCTCCCTCCACTGAAATCTATGCGTAAACACAACGCCCACTTAAAAGACTAACAAGTCTTCTCTAGTTTCTCTTTTCTCTTCTTCCAATCAGGCATAAAGAGGTTAAGGTAATTATAAAACTTAATACTATGATCTGCATGAACTAAGTGTGCAAGCTCATGAAAAATAACATATTCTATACACTCCGTAGACTTTTTAATAAGTTCAGAGTTTAGGTTTATGTAGCCTTTTGCAGGATTACAGCTTCCCCATCTTGTTTTCATTTCTCGTATTCGTATATTGGCTATCTCTTTTTTAACTACAGGCTTGTACTTTTCTATAGCTTTTAAAAAGTGTATCTCAGCTTTAGTCAAATACCAAGCCTTCACAAGTCTCTTCTTCTTTACTAGATCACCTGTGTCCTTTACAAAAACCTGCAAATACCCTCTTTGAAGCTTCACCCCCTCACTCTTGCTTTCTATTACCTTCAACCGGTAATTACGGCCTAAATAACGGAAGTTTTCACCACTTACATAATCCTTGGGTGCTTGTGGTTGATGTTCTTTGTAAAAAGCTATCTTTTTATCTATCCATTCTGTTCTTTTTTTGATAACATACTGTATATGATCATCTGTGGTTTTAGGTGGTGCAGTGAGTATAATTTCGCAGTTTGGTTTTACCCTTATATTTATCTGCTTGACATCTTTTTTTACTATCTGTATCTGCATCTTAATAGTTATTTATACCTATGCTATGTATGGTTGCCAAGATTGTATCTAAGTTGTCAAACTTTACAGAGTACTCATCTTCCAAATCCCAAATTAACTCTTCCACTTGACCCTCTATACTCTTACGTACCTCCATGTTACTTTTCCAGTCTGGTTTCTTTGAAACTTCTCTAAACATTTCATCTATTTTAATCACTACCTGCAACAATAGATCATCGCTACTCTTGTTACCATAACTAGGCATCACTTCTGCTACAGCACCAAAATAATTTCCAATGTTGTCATAAAAAGCTTTTGTCGGCAAACTATTAATGCCTTTAGGATATTTATCTTCATCATCTTTATATCCTGAAATAAGCATCTTTCTTATATCTTTTGCCTGTTTTAGTTTTTCCTCTTCTGAAAGTCTCTTGTCTTTATACTCTTCGATGATCTCTTTTATACGTAATGAGAGCTTTTCGTAATAAGCAGGGTTAGACTCCATCTTCTCTTGTATGGTTGCGGTAGATGCAGAGAGTATAGCATCTGCTCTTGCATTATCTCCTACCATTCTTTCTATCTCACTCTCAAACTCTTCATCGAAAATATTCACAAGTTTAGTAAGCTGATCTACTTCATCCGCAGAGATGAAAGTATCGAGCAGCTTTTGCATCTGCTTCTCATACTTTCCAAAGTCCACCTGTTCATGGTAACGGATCTTCACTGCTTTTCTAAGTTCATTGTAAAACTTCAGCTTTTGTCTAAAGTTATTTATCTCTTGTTCACTAAAAAGTTCTTCAATTTTATCCGAAGAGAGTGCTAACTTTAACGCTCTTGCATAGTGAGACAGATAGTCATAAAAGAGTTTTCTCTTCTCTTCATCACCCAAAAGAACTTGATAGCCCTCTTGATCATTTTTATTTTTCACTTTTTCAAACAGTTCTTCCAAGTGACTGTAGTAAGTTTTAACTTTTGCTATCTCATCTTTTATATCAAAGACTGCACTCTGAATATCATCTTCATCAAAGTCTGCGAATCCGAAGTAGTCATTAAGTGCTTTGTCCAGGTCACCTAACAGCCCTCGATAGTCGATGATAAACCCAAAATCTTTCCCATCATAAAGACGGTTCACTCTTGCTATTGCCTGTAGCAAGTTATGCTCTTTTAAGTTCCTGTCTATGTAAAGCACAGAAGCCCTAGGTGCATCAAATCCTGTAAGAAGTTTCTCCACAACTATAAGTAACTCTATCTCATCTCCATTGATGAAGTCATCTTCTATCTTGTCTGTATAGCTCTCTTCATCACCATACTTCTCAATTATTTTATTCCACTCAGTAGTAACGTAAGCTTTATTTTCGTTATCAAAATCGATACATTTAGTATCGTTTTTACCACACTCATCATCTACTTCAGAGTGTCCCTCTCTTGTATCTGGTGGAGATATAACAAATGCCGTTTTCACATCTCCTTCTTCTGCAAAAAGCTTATGATACTTGATGGCTTCATACTTCGAACTTGTTGCCAACATTGCTTTAAACCCTGTACCCTGAATGTACTGCTTAAAGTGTTCGTTGATGTCAAGCATGACCATCTCAAGCCTTCGCTCACTAGATGCCACTCTTTGAAACCTAGCCCACTTCTTTTTAAGATCAAGTGTCTGTTCTTCATTAAGATGTTTCGCTATCTTCTCAAAGCGTCTGTCCAAACCTTTTTCATCGCTCACCCATTGGTCTACCATGCGCCCTTCATAAAGTAAAGGAAGCACTGCCTTATCTCGTACTGCTTGGTCTATGGTGTATCGGTGTATCTCTCCTCCAAATTTATCAAAAGAACTTTTCTCTTTTTTCATCAGGGGTGTACCAGTAAATCCTAAATAGCAAGCAGACGGGAATACCTTTTTCATGGACTTATGTAAGCTGTCCATCTTGTCTGTATTTTGCGTTCTATGTGCTTCATCTACCATGATGAAGATATTTGGGTCTTCTAACACCACTTTCTCATGTTTTACTTTTTTAAACTTGTTTATAATCGTAGTGATAACAGGCTTACCTGACTGCAATAACTCTATAAGATCATGCCCCGATCTAGCTCTATGTGCTTTTACTTCAGAAGAGTTAAAAGTGTTATGTATTTGCTTATCTAAGTTCTTTCTGTCTGTTACTATGACTATCTTAGAGTTGACTATCTCTTTTTTTATGACCTTAGCCAACATCACCATGGTAAGAGACTTACCAGACCCCTGCGTATGCCAGATGAGACCACCCGCTCTTCGTCCTGTGTTGTCAAAACCTTTTACTCTCTGCATTATCTTCTCAACAGCAAAGTACTGTTGATACCGTGCTATCTTTTTGGTCTTCCCATCGAAGATGATGTAAGAGTGCATAAGTGAAAGTATACGTTCTTTAGTAAAGAGTGAGACGATGGTCTTGTCTAGCTTGCTTACTTCCCTGTCCTTCACGAGTTGTGTGACTGATGCTTTGACTTTTTCATCTTCCTCTTCCCAAACAGCATAGAACTTCTCTGGTGTTCCTATAGTTGCATACTGTAGGGAATGGTTATTCCCGGCTAGGGTCACTTGTATAAACTTAAAGAGTTGCGGTATCTCTTTTTTACCTTGATTACGTATCATCTGAGAGATACCTTGTTCAGTACCTTCACTTGACTTCTTTAGCTCTAGCACTGCAAAAGGTATGCCGTTTACAAATAGCACTAAGTCAGGTCGTCTGGTTTTCTCTTTTTCATTTTTAGTCTCTCTGTTTACTACAAACTCTTCTGTAAAGTGAAAAACGTTATTGCTAGGGTTTTTGAAATCTATGAAGTTCAAAGAAAAACTCTTCTTCACGCCACTTACAGGCTCTTCTGTAAAAGACTTACCCATCATGAGCAAATCACTTATCTTTTGGTTGGCAGTCATCAGCCCTTCATTGAGTGACTCATCTATGTCGTCTATGGCATTAGCTATGTTCTTTGGGGAAAAAGGGAAGGTTGTACCTTTGTACTCAAAGCTGTTGAGCTTTTGGAGTTGATGGAGAAGTACATCTTTAAGCAGCACTTGTCCTGTGTTAACCCTGTACCCTTTCATCTTCTCTGGAGAGA
>JAYEHY010000043.1:0-3942 GCA_034659695.1 Campylobacterota bacterium
CAAATGCTCATAAATAGATGTTCTCTTCACATCTTTTGCTTCAATAAAATTAATAAGGTGTTTCAATCATATTCCTAATAGATAAATAATTTTAAGTATAACATAAGAGGTTAAATCTTTTGTAACTCTACATTATTTTCTAAAAGATAAATAATTAACCCTTCACTTTTTTTACCGGTAATCTTTGCTATTGCCTTTTTATAGTAGCCTACTTGATTTTGATGTTTTAGTGCAAACTTCTTAGAACTCTTATAGTCTATGACTAGATAACGCTCTTCGTACTCTAAAAGTAAATCTATCTGTTTGCGTTCACCCTCAAAACTAAGAGACTGCTCTTTTTGATGTGGCTATATCTCATTTTTTACCCTTTTAACTTTGTTGTGATTGCTTAAGTGAATCTAGGAAAGTCTATTTTTAAGATTTATATTTTTAGCAAATCCCATATATAGGGCTTTAAGATAAGGTGATTAGTTACAGAAAGTACTTCTTTGTTGTTTCTACCTCTAATGTAGATAGAGTCTTTAAAAATATCATGTGTATGAATTTTAACAGCTCTGTACCTTTTTATCAAAACTAATCACATCATAGCCCTCTAATTGTTTTTTAGCACAAAGTATGGCATCTGCAAAGTCTATGTTTTTACTGGCATATATGTCAAATGCACTAAACAACACTGCTTGATTTTCTACATACATATAAGGCATTAAGATTAGTGTTTTGAGTACTTGAACAATTTCACTTTTTTCTCTCTTGTAAACTCTTCTTGTCACATAGACTATCTCTGCAATAATCAAGTCCAAAAGTAATCCTTTTTTCTTTCCTATGCTTATCTCTTGTATAGTAGTTACAGCTTCTTGATAATGTAATGCACTCTCACCCTCAAAAAATCGTACAATAATATTGGCATCAAGTAAAACTTTATCTCTCACTTTTTTCTCCATATTTTTCCATCATCTCTTGTCCATAGGCATCTGCGATAGCTTCATTTATATCACCGTCATATTTTTTTGGTAATTTAGAATCTGAAAATACACCACCTAATGTATCTACTATATTCTCTTCTTCCATCTGTTTATTAGGGTAAATTGTTGCTAATACTTCATTGGTTTTTTTATCCATTACATAAAGTGTCTCTTTAAGGTTACGGATAATACTAATATTTTTTTGCAATTCTGCTACACCGATAGTCATGTTAAACTCCTAATCTATATATTATTAATTAATTATATATAAATTAGTTTAAAGTAGCCTATATAAACACTACACCCTCTCTAAAACCACCTCTTCTTCTAAAAGATAAATAATTAACCCTTCACTTTTTTTACCGGTAATCTTTGCTATTGCCTTTTTATAGTAGCCTACTTGATTTTGATGTTTTAGTGCAAACTTCTTAGAACTCTTATAGTCTATGACTAGATAACGCTCTTCGTACTCTAAAAGTAAATCTATCTGTTTGCGTTCACCCTCAAAACTAAGAGACTGCTCTTTTCTTAGTGTGGCACGCTCTAGTAATTGCATAAACTCCTGATGCTCTAAAAGTAGTGTTATACGTTGCTGTATTTGAGCCATACTCTCTGTGCTTAATTGCTGTCCATAACGGTTTTGTAGGGAAATCATCGCTATTTTAAGACTCTCTTCACTAAAGCTCCCTAGCATCTCCAATGCATAATGCAGTGCCGTACCAAATAAGATAGCCTCGTAATCTTTCTCCTCTTCCTCATCTTCTTTTTTAACCTCTTGCGTACCATAATTGCTTATACATACTCTAGGGAGGGTTTCTATGAGGTTTTCACGTTTTACCTCTTCACCTTCTCTTTTCTGTTCACCAAGATGCATTACTTCCATACCTATCTCATCAAAAATAGAGTCTTTAGGTTTTCTTATAACTATTAACCCCTCAACTGCACGAGTTAACGCCACATAGAGGACATTTTTTCTATCTTTAAGTGCGGAGGTTTTACGTGCTTGCATTATCTGCTTATAGGTATCATCAAAATTTTCTCTTCCTTGTGTACGGTAGAGTATTTTGTCAATACTAAGGTTATCATTATAATGATAAATCAATGCAGACTTATCACTGTTTTTTCGTGTTAACTTATCTAATAGTATGACATACTCAAACTCTAACCCTTTTGAGCCATGAATCGTCATAATTTTAGCACCATGCAGTGTGTTAGAAGCTACAGCGATACTTGATGTATCAAACTCTTCTATAAATGTTGGTATATCAGCATAATTTGAAGCAAAAGCTAAAAGTTTTAATACATTTAAATCTTCATCAAAATAACCAAACTCTCGTATAAGTCTGTCAACCACTTGAAGTGGAGACATAAAGACAGAAAACCATGAAACATCTACCTCTTCTAAAGACTTACCCACTTTTAAAAGCAAGGCTTGTGCATCTATCTTTTCACTGTAAAAGAGGTAAGATACCATTGCTACAAGAGCAGCTATTTTTGGACTATTTTTTAAAGAGCTTGATGTTTTTAAAAGTACCTCTATCCCTTCGTGCTGACACGCTTCTTGCAGACTCTGTCCATCCTTGTTGGTGCTAACTAAAAATGCTATCTCATCTACGTTTATACCCAAAGCTAAAAGTTTTTTAGCCTCTATAATTGCTTGAGCAATGAGCTCTTCTGACTCTAATACTTCTACATACCCCTCAGAAGCTCCCTCTTTACTCTTTTGAGAAATATACCCCTCCATCACTGGTTCAAACCAACGATTAACCTGTTCTACCACATTTTTAGCACTACGGTAGTTGGTATCCATCTGCTCTATGTTGACACCAAATTTCTGAGCGACTTTATCAAAAAGCTCCTCTACCCCTCCACGAAAACGGTAGAGAGATTGCTTAGTATCTCCCACATAAAAAAAGCTCTTAAACTCACTAGCTCCATACCCTGCAAAAATCTCTTCTATGAGTGGCTGAAGCAATAAGAATTGTAGTGTAGAGGTATCTTGAAACTCATCAAGGAGTATATGTTTAAATTTCGCATCTATCTTAAAGTAGAGAAACTCTTTACTAATACTCTCATGTAAAAGCCTATACGTAAAGTAACTCAAATCATCAAAAGAGAGTATGCCAGAGGACTTTGCATTAGATATATTTGCATTACGATAGTAGTCATAAATTTTAAAAAGACTCTGTAGAACTATGGCTTCTTTTGCTTTAGCCCATTGTGCTAACTCAACCTTCAGATAAGCATAAAGACCTTCTATTTCGTCATTGGCTACCTTCTTGAACCAGCTATGTTCGCCAAGTGCCTCTTTTTCAAAAAGTTTTTTACTAAATAGGACTTTCGTACTCTCAACCTCAAACTGCTTAAGACAACGCGGAGCTGCACTTGCATCACTTAGAGCTTTTAGCATTTTAAGACGTAGTACTTCGCATGCTTCTTCTTGCTTTGCTAAGGTATATACTATTTCCTCTTGTTTAGGCAATAGAGGATCAACTTTATAAAAATTTTGCATCAAATCAAAGATTTTACCAAAGCGTTTATCTTCTATATTCATCGCTAATTTTACAAGAGAAGAGAGTAAGCCTTCTGCTTGTACCTCTTCAAGAAAATGCATCTCAAGCTTCTCATGCCCCTGCTCT
Organism: Campylobacterota bacterium; assembly: GCA_034659695.1. Classification (GTDB taxonomy): domain Bacteria; phylum Campylobacterota; class Campylobacteria; order Campylobacterales; family Sulfurovaceae; genus Sulfurovum. The sequence continues at coordinate 3,602 of JAYEHY010000043.1, forward strand.
TTCGTAACAAAATCAGGCTCTAACCCTAACGCTAAAGAAGCCGAACGTAAAATAGAAGAGAAGAAGCTATCAAGCGTTACGATGTAAGATGAGGAAGCCAAAAACCTAGCTAACACCTCTGGTTGTTTTTGAAACAACACCTCTTTACTCATGGAAGTTTGCACAACAATAGCATCTAAAAATGCCTCATTCTCCCTAAGCCCACGCAAAGAGTCCACTACTCTCTGACGCATCTCAGCCGCTGCTTTGTTTGTAAAAGTTGCTGCCAATATACTACTAGGGGACTCACCCATAAAAAGCAGTGAAATATACCGTACTGAAAGTGCAAAAGTTTTACCTGA
>JAYEHY010000044.1:0-17891 GCA_034659695.1 Campylobacterota bacterium
AACGTGTGGTAAATAGGCGAATATCATCTAAATGAGCACTCTTTAAGAAGAATGTTCTTTTTTTGAGATTTGCTAAAAGCTTTTTAATCTCTTGCTTATCAAAAGTAGAACCTACTTTTCCTCCTAGTCCATCTATAACACGTTCTATATCTTGTGTTGTTTGTAACCTACCTATAAACCATGTTCCAATATTAGATAGACCTTTATAATCTAAATCTACAGGGTTTTGTGTACTCAATACAACACCTATACCAAAAGCTCTAGCTTGCTTTAAAAGAAGTAACATAGGCTCTTTACTTGGTGGATTTTTACTTGGAGGGAAATAGCCATATATCTCATCCATGTATAGTAAAGTTTTAAGTGCTGTTGTACCACTTCCTCGACGCATCCATGCAATATATTTATTGAGCAATATTGTAACAAAAAACATACGTTCATTATCATTTAAATGTGCAATAGAAAATATCGCTATCTTTGCTTTTCCATTCTCATCATAAAGTAAATTTTGCATATCAAGACTTTCACCTTGAAGCCAAAGAGAGAAGCTTGGGCTTGCTAGAAGTGAATTAAACTTTGTTGCTAATTTAAATCTATCTTCCTTATCGTAAAAGTCATCTAAAGAAAGAATACCTATTTTTTTAAAACTTGGGTTTATTATTTTCATAATAATATTCTCAATACTAAGGCTCTCCTCTGCTAACCATGAGGTTGAAATAATTTGAGATAAAAGTATATACTCTTTAGAATCTAAAGCATCTGCATTGATACCTATAAAAGAAAGAAGACTTGTTGTAGTACTTTTAAGATAAGCAGAGTAAGTATCACTATCTTTCATTACCTCTCTTGGTGGTATATCCAATGAGCTCATTACATTAATAGCTATACCAGATGAACTTCCAGGAGTGTATATAGTTTTAGGTACAGTTTGTAATTTAGCCACCCTTTCGCTACTTTGCCCCCAACTCTCTAAGCCCTCTTTCCAAATAGTAGCCGTTTTTTCAGCATAAACAGAAACATTTTCCTTTTTTGATTTTGCCTCATCTTCAACCCATGGTTCAAAGCTAGAAGTAGAGAAAGTACTATCAACAAAACAAAGGTTTCCCATATCTCCTTTAGGGTCTATAACAAGAGAAGGTATATTGTCTATAGCTGCCTCTTCTATAATACCAACACCTAAACCTGTTTTACCAGAGCCTGTCATACCTATAATCGCTGCATGTGTAGTAAAATTTTTATTTTTAAGTAAAGTGAGTGCCTCTGCTGCTTCCATAGTTGATTTATCTACATCTTTACCCAAATAAAATAACCCTAACTTTTCATACATTTCTTTCACAATATTCTCCCTACAAATAAAATCATAGTAGATATTTTAACAAAACTTATTAAGGAGTAGGCACTTGTGTAGTATTATTCTCTCTATTCTTCTGATTTTTATGTCTGTCTCGCTTCTTTTTAGGTTTTGCTTTTGGTTTTATAACACTTTGTACCATAAAACTTATAGGCTCTTTTCCCTGCTCCTGCATAAGTACAAGAAGTTTATCTTTTTTCTTACTAAAATAGACATCAAATACCTCTATCCCTTTGATAATAATATCAACTTCTACCATCTCTTCCATTTTTACAGGAAGGTGATAAGCATTACCCTCTATACGTATCAGTGCATTATCTTTTTTAAGTACAATCCAGCATACTTTTGCTCTAGGTAGTGCATACAGAGAGTTTTCTGTACTCTCAATGCATAATCGTGTAAACTCATCTCTCTTTATGGTTATATTCCCATCAGAACTTGCAATATCTAAATAGAGTGTTTTAGTGGCTTTGTTGATTTTTTTGGATTTTTCTAAATACTTCAGAAGATGTTGATTGGAGTCTTGTAGCATAGCTACACTACTAAAGAGTGCAACAATAACAATACCTAACAATGCGATAGAGATGAGTACCTCTAAAAGAGTAAATGCCTTACGGTTATACATTTACCTTAGCCATCCATTAATCCTACACGTATTGCTTCTTCATAACTAGTCTCACCAGACAAAAGCATCTCTTTAAGTTTATCTGCGATAGTTTTCATACCATCTTTTTTCATCGCTTCTCTTACTTGATGGTCATTTAACCCATCTTTCATCATCTCTTTTACATTATCATCGATTACAAAAAGCTCACCTATGGCTTGTCTACCTTTGTAGCCTGTAAAATCACATGCTTTGCACCCTTGTGCTTTATAGTAAATTTTATCTTTAGGTACATCTATTGTTACAGCAATAGCAGGTGCTAGGCTTGTCTCCTCTTTACACTCTAAACAGAGCTTACGTGTAAGTCTTTGAGCCAACACCCCTAAAAGTGTAGAAGAGATAAGAAAATTTTCTATCCCCATATCGATAAGACGACTAATAGATGAAGTGGCATCATTTGTATGTAGGGTAGAGAGAAGTAAGTGACCAGTTAGTGCTGAACGCAGTGCTATCTCTGCTGTTTCAGAGTCACGGATTTCTCCGACCATTATGATGTCTGGATCTTGCCTTAATATAGAACGTAATCCTGCAGCAAAAGTAAGTCCTACTTTTGTATTTACCTGTATTTGGCTAATATTATCTGCATTATACTCTACAGGGTCTTCAACAGTAATAATATTTTTATCTGGTGTTGAGATGTGCTGTAAACACGCATGAAGTGTTGTTGTCTTTCCTGAACCTGTGGGACCAGTTACTAGCACCATGCCATGTGCATGATTAAGTAGTTTGTAAAGTTCTGTAGTGATATCTTCTGAAAAACCCAAATCATCTAAAGTAGGTATATGCTCACTCTCCATAAGCATTCTCATAACGACTCGCTCTCCATAATAAGTAGGGAGTACAGAGACCCTAATATCTATAGTTTTTCCTGAAATACTAATTTGTGTACGCCCATCTTGAGGGACTCTTTTTTCTGAAATATCAAGATTTGAAATAACTTTAATACGGCTAATAACAAGCCCTGCAATATTTCTCTCTAAATCTATATGTTTCTTTAATGCCCCATCGATACGAAGTCTCACTTCCCCTTTTTTTTCTCCACTCTCTATGTGAATATCACTTGCACCTTTTTTAATAGCTTGAAAAAACAGTGAATTAACAAGTTTAATAATAGGTGCAGACTCTTCACTAGAGAGTAAATCTTGTGAATTACGTATAAACTCTAAAAGATCAGACTCTACTTCAATAAGTTCATCAGATGTAGTTGTCATCTCTTCAAAATCTGAACCTGTTTGAATTTCTAAAAATTTATTTTTCAGTCTTTCAAAACTCTCTTCATCTACCATTACAATGGGATATTCTAGCGAGAGTTTAGATAAATAATTTAAAGATTCACTGAGACTGTTTTTTTCTATCACACAGGTATTTACACCATCAATACTACTAAACAAGAGTGAATGTTTAAGGGCTAGTTTATTATTGGTCTCTTCTTCCCATAAAGGTTCAAGGTTTACATCTTTTAAATGAGGAAAGTTCATTAAAAGCCCTCTGTCTCATTTAAAATATCAAGCGGAGCTTTTGTAGAACTTCTTCTAATTCTTTGACTTGCTGGATGTGTAGGTGTAGCAGAATATTCCTCTCCAGAGTCTCCTTCTAAGGCCTCTTGTACAAGTTTGTTATATCGTGTTTGTACAGCGTCTAATTCAGATAAAAGGCTCTTCAGTTTCTGAAGATCTCCACTCTTTCTTACAATGTAGGGAGTTAAATAAACCACCACATTTTGTTCCCGTTCTACATCTGCATGATGCGTAAAAAGTACTTCACCTAAAACAGGAATTTCACTTAAAAAAGGGACTCTGGTTTTACCCTTACCTCCGACCCTTTTAATAAGTCCCCCTAGAATAATAGTTTCACCATTCTTTACAATAGCATTGGTTTTTACCGTTCTTTTTGTAGTTGTCGGTCTATCTGCAATTTGTTCAGATGAGGGATCTAAATCTTCAATTTCTACTTCAACTTCTAACGTTACCTGGTTATTACTAGAGAGTCTTGGTTTTACTTTTAACGTAAGTCCTATATCTTCTCTTGAGTAGTTATTTACTATATTTGATACACCTGAAGTAGATTGCTGTCCTTGGGTTAAAATAGACATAGTTTGCCCTACATAAACAGATGCTTCTTTATTGTTTGTACAGAGAATCGATGGTTCACTTAAAAGGTGTGCTGCTCCATTACGCTGTAAAAAATCTAATGATGCTCCTAAGGCAAAAATCTTATCTGCCCCTGAGTCAAATGAAAATGCCTGGTCTGTAGAGTAGATAGGGTTACCATTGGCATCATTACCATTATAACTAGTAGTATTTAAAAAACCTTGTAGTGCGGATGACATACTTAATGATGGAGCACCTAAATTTGCTGCTAAAGTAAAAAGTCCTGAACTTGTAATTGCTCCCCCTTCAAAACCATACTTTAATCCAACTTGCTCTGCTAAACTTGAATCTACTTCCACTATTTTTGCTTTTACATAGACTTGAACTTTAGGAATATCTATTCTTCTCACTGTATCTCTTATGTTTTTCATCTGCTCTGCTGTTGCTAAAATAACAAGGGCATTTCTCTCTACATCTGAAACCACCATCGCTTTTTTAGGTTTTTCACCTTTTTTAAGTGGTTTAGACGGAGTCATATTATTCATTTGAGAAATAAGCTTTGACATAATCTTTTCCATCTCTTCAACATTAGAGTTTTTAAGACGTACTACATACATCTTTTGCGTAATACTCTCACCTTTTATATCTAACTGCTTCACATACTTAATTACACGATTATTATTTTCTGCTTTACCTACTAAGATAATAGAGTTTGTAGCCTCATCTTTAAAAATATCTACCTTTTCACTCTCTATGGTTTGAGGAAAAATCTTTTTTGCCATATTTTGAGCATTGGCAAAAATATCTTTTACACTTGCATATTTCAATTTATAGACAACAGATTTCTTAACCCCTCTCTCCTCTACTGCACTAATAATTTTAGAGATAGAACGCAAGGTTCTTGGTGTTGCTGTAATTGCTAATACATTATTTTCCTTAAAAGAGATAACTTTTGCACTTTTATGCAAAAGTGGCTTAATCTTTGCTCGTATCACGGCAGCATTAGAGTTTTTAAGCGGGAACATTACGGTTTTCATTGTCTCTCCATCTACAGTACTACTCACATCTAAGCCTTCACCTGCAGCATTTGCAGACTTTACAACTTTATAGTAGTCACCCTGGTCAACAATAGTAAAACCTTTACTTCCCAAAATTGAGTTTGCTAAAGGGAAAAGTGAACTTTTTTTAATAGGAGTTTGAGAAACAAAGTTAATTTTTCCTTTAAGCTCTCCCTCTATAAGAATATTTTTCTGTGTAATTTTAGAAATCATCTCTATAAAATCTTTTACCGAAAGGTCACGAAAGTTAACATCCACTTTCTCTTCTTCTGCGTGTAACCCTATAGATCCTATAATCAATAGACTCAATATTATTTTAATTAACTTCATACTCTAACTCCATTTCTTCTTTACCTCTTTTAATTACTAAAGTAAGATTTTCTATATCTTTAATATTTTTATATATGCCAAAAGCAGCACTATAGCTATCTATCTTTTGTCCGTTAATAGAACTAATAACATCACCTCTTTTTAGACCTAGTTTTGCAAATGGTGATCCTCTACGGATAAATGAAACACTAAAGCCTTCTAAATCTTTGCCCTTTTTAATATCCTTAATACCGATATCCTTATAGACATTTTCAACATTTTCACCATAGTGGTCAAGTAAGCTTCTATCTACTATTTTATGATCACCCGCATCTATTACGTCACCTACAGGTTTTGTAGATTTTACAGGAGATGGTAAAGAAGCTACCTCTTTAATACTTCCTTTACCTTTAGAACTACTCCCTTTTTTAGGTTTGAAAAGGTTTATTTTGTATGTTTTTATTCCTTTACTGAATATAGCAAAATTATTTCCTGCACTATCAAGTATAAAACCATTAACTTCATCTCCTTTACCTAAAACTTTTGTTTTCTTTTTGTACTCTATTGTAATTACTGCCATATCTGAAGCACTATAAATAGCTAAAAGCTTAATATCTTTTACATCACCTGAAATTACTTTAGTAGGTACTTTTTTCTTAACAGGAGCTGGGGTTTTATTAGGATTTAATTTTACTCTATAATAAAGAGGTTTACGCTCTTTTTCTACTAAATAGTTTATCCCACTCACAGGTAACCACATGAAAGCTACTACAGACCATAGTAATTTTATACAAAGCAATAGAACAACTATCCACCAAAGGTTTTTGATACTTTTAAGACTAAAAAGATGTTTCATAATACCACCCTTTTTCATCTTTTTTCAGTTGAGACTTTATCATTTCAATCTTTTTACTTTCATTAAAATCTAAACGTAAATCAGAAGCTCCTAAGTCTACACTACCTTCCATAAATCCAAATGAACCTTTAGCATTTATAGTAACATTTAAAGGAGATACTATAGAGTGTATAATCTCTGCATATTTAAGCTCTTGAGGTAACATTTTCTTTAACGAATCATCTATAAAAAGCTCATCTACAGTTAAGCGATTATAAAACAATACTGTGAAAAAGTTTATCTCTTCTACCGTAACAACATGAATACCTTTTACATAAACCTTAACCTTATTAAGGGTTAAAGAGAAGAACCCTTCTTCTATACTTTTTTCATTCAATATTATATCTTGTGCAGACAAAATCTCTTCTACCTTATAATACAAAGGCTTCTTAGGCATAAATACAATAATTGCAAGCCAAGAGACTATTACTAATAAGAGTATATTTTTTACCATTTGCATTTAAACTCCACATCATACGTTGATGACTTCTTTTGAATTTCAAGTTTTTGTATCTCTACGGCTAAACTCAAAATCTTTGTCACTAATTTGTTTAACTCTTCTGCTGTTAAACCTTTATATATCGCGGTAACTTTCTTACTTTTTTTGCTCCATTTTACCTTACTAACATTAATGAGTTTTTGAAGCTTTTCAACTTTTTTAGTAAGCCCTTTATCTCCCCAAACCCTTTTAAGGGAAACAATTTCTTTAAAAGCAACAATATTATTTTGTACCTCAACTGCATTTGAGCCTTGTACATTAATTTGGTTATTTTTATAAAAAATTGCAGAAATCATAAGTAACAACATAAAAAGTACTATGAGTTCATTTTTATAGTTATTTAAATTCATAGTTTACTCTCCACATGCAGGGTAAGATTATTAATAACACTTACTTTATATTGCTCTTTTTCTATAAGTGCTTTTAGTCTCTTTAGCACTTTTTTATCTGTACAAGAGAAGTCTACTACTATATTGTTTCTATTTAGACTCAATGAAGTTAATGTAACCCCTTTAAAAATCATTTTAGATAAAGTGTTAATTGTTTCACGTTTTTTTCTCTCTATACGATCAATAGTATTATACTTCTGAGCAATACTTTCACGCGTATAAGAACTCCTAAAAGAAGGATAAGCTTCAAGAAGATCTTCAAGTTCTGCGTCTCCTGCTTTTGAATCTCCTCCATAACGCCAACCCTCAATAAAAAACACCAGTGCAAAAACTGCAAAAACCGTAGCAAAAACTACTGTCTCTTTACTACTTAAGAGTCCTCTAGATGATTGATTTAAAGTGATACCATTTATCGCAGGGGTAAAACTATTATTAAAAATTTTAGAAAGAGTTTCCTCTGCTGCTAATGCTACCCGAGGAACAGCAACAACGGTATTGTCCAATAAAACTAAGGCTTCATCTTCACCAAGTGCCAAAGGCTTTGTAAAACTACTCATTGACTGCTGTGCGAAAAAAAGCTTTGCCACATACTCTAAGGCTAAACCTTTTTTTACTAAAAAGGTTTTTATCATCTCTATATCATAAGCAAGGAAAACCCACTCATCCCCCTCTTTCCATACAATATACTCATAGCTTTTACCCTCTTCAAGCAGTCCCATAAAAAGGGATGGAGCAATGCGTTTTGCCTGATATGCCCAACGTACAGGAATAGCCTCTTTTTTTAATGTGTAAAACTGTGGTGTTAACATTATATTGACAGTATGTGCTATGTTTACATGTTTCATTGCGTTGTGTACGAGAACTAACTCTCTATCTTTTCCCATAAAATTCAAAATGTTTTGCCTCTCCCTGCATATATTCAAACTTAAAGTGATACTGTCCATCTGCAAGACCATACCCTACAAAACACTCAGCTTCTTCTAAAAACTCTTTACCTGGTAAAATATTTTTTCTTGATTCATACGCTCCGCCATTTTCATTGACGAAGTTTTGTAATGACCCTTTTTCTAAAGAAGAGACCCACTCTTTAGTCAAAGAGAGATCCATCTCAAACAGATAAGCAATCAACTCTGCAGAGCTATACTCCACATCTACTTTTTCTGCATTTTTTGAAAAACTAAAATATTTTTCCCAGGGAACACGCATCACTTTTGTATCATCTACCTCATACTGATAATGACTTAGTAGAGAAGTAAACTGTTTAAACGAAATAATACCATTTTTTTGGTGTAGTCTGCTTTGTTCTTTTTGAACAAATTTTCTTTTTCCACCCACCTCTTCTAATATCATTTCATAAAGCCTGTCTGGCTCCTCTAAACTATACTCCTGAGCTATCTCCTCAAAAAGTTCATCCGCAGTACTTTTAAGAGAGACTTTATTAGGATCCTTAGAATCTTTTATCCCAAGCCAATTAATGTTAACCCCTCTATTCAGTGATTCACATTTTAAAACCATTGAAAATTTATTGTCTGCTGTTCTTAAAGGTAGTGCAGATTCATATAGCACATTAAAAAGTGTTTTTTTATTTTTAAACTTATTAAAAACTTCTACAATGTCTGCATAATAGACATTGGCTTGTATCAGTGCTTTTGTTGCACTTGCATCTTTTTGTACCTCTTGAAAATAACTTAAAAGTACCATGGTTAATGCGATAATAACTGACAAGACAGAGAGGGTTATCATGAGTGCAAAACCACGACGATGCTTAACCCTTTTATCAATACTGTATATTTCATCCATTTAAAAGCTCTATTAAAGTAAAATTTCTTTTTATTAAAAAGAAAGATATTATAGCTAAAAATAAAGGTTTTAAAATGAAAAATCAAGCAAAATTAAGATTAGGGTTTTCCCTTATCGAACTTCTCATTGTTATCGTTATTCTTGGGGGACTTGTTGCTGTTGTAGCTCCAGGACTTATGGACGCTGCAGATGGGGCAAAAAGAGATACCGTATGTCTTAAAATGAATGATCTTAAAAAACGATTTGACATGTTTAAATTAGACAATGGTAATTACCCTGACACAGAAGAGGGGTTTGAAGCACTTGTAAGTAACCCAGATGCCGATAAGTATCCTAATTATCGTGCAAAACCTTACTTAAAGAAAATGCCTAAAGACTCTTGGAAAACACATTTTGTCTACATTAGAAAAGGCTCAGACCTTGAAATTATTAGTTTTGCTGCCGATAGAAAAGAGGGTGGAGAAGAGAGCAATAAAGATATTTTATTTAGTGACTGTAACAAATAAAATTCATTATGGATTATAAAAAGAACGTAAAGTTACGAAAGGCTTTTTCATTAATTGAACTTCTTATTGTAATCCTCATTATCTCCATTGTCTACTTTCTTGGCTTTGAGGGAGCAGAGTGGGATAAACCTAAACCCAAAGCACTAACTCCTATGAATATCAAAGCCACTATTGAAAACTCTGAATTTTCCAATGTAAACGCTACACTTCTTTGCACTAAAAAATGTAAAACCTGTTATATGCGTTTTGGTACATCTGACTTTAAAGCATACCCTAGCCCTATTGACTTAAGCAACACTACAGCATACACTATTGACTCTCATGAAGCCGTAGTTCCCATAGAGTATGGACGCTATAAAGATGAAAAGATTTGTCTAGTGATGCATTTTTACCGTAATGGTAGCTCTACACAAATTATCTTAGAAAATGAGAGGGGTGCCTATTTTTTACCTGCATTTTTTGGTGAGCCACAAGCATTTACTTCTATAGATGAGGCAAAGGATTATTGGTTAAGAGAGAGCCAATCAGCTTCTAGTAATGGAGATTTTTATTGAAAGTATTACGCCCAGCATTTACTATTATTGAAGTTCTCATCTCTGTGATTATCATCTCATTTGCTATTATTTTTGTATTACAAATTCACTCAGACAATCATGAACAGATTGTCTATATCACAGAGAGAAATAAACGCTCACTAGAAGATTCACTCTTTTTAAATCGTGAAATTTTAGAACATCATAAGGACAATAAGTCTGCTTATGATATTTTAGAAAAAGAGTTTAGTATTAAAGAGCTTGAGAGTCGCGAAATGCTAAAGAAAATAGTAAGAGATATTTTTATCCCTGAGGAGATTCAAATACTCCCTCCTGAAGATATACCAGGACCAAAAGCCACAGTCAATGAAGTCATGCTAAAAGATAAACACTCGGGACTCTATTATCATTTCAGTATAGAGTCTTTTTAGTATTAAGTCTTTCTAAGCACGACAAACAAAGTTAAAAAAGTTATAATACTTACACTCTATTTTAAGGATACAGATACGAATGCTTTTCAAGTATAAAGGTTTTGATAAAACAGGAAAAAAAGTTAAAGGCACCGTCACCGCTAACTCCATAGAAGAAGCTGGACAAAAGCTTCGTACGCAAAGTATTTACTATGAGACACTGTCACCTAGCAAAGAGTTTTCTCTTGAGGCTTTTTCAAAACGTCAAATGCCAGGAGAGCTACTTAGTACTTTCTCTAAAGAACTCTCTTCCTATCTAAACTCTGGAATGACCATACTCACAGCGATAAAACTCCTTGAAAATCAACATGAGGGTGAGAAGAAATATGTCTCTTTTTTAAACTCCATTAAAACGATGATTGATGAAGGAAAATCACTCTATGCAGCACTCCATTCACAAAAAGTCTATGCGCTACCAGATTTCTTCCTGCAAAGTCTCAATGTTGCAGGGGAAAGTGGTAAAATGGTTGAAGTCCTTACAAATATGGGAACCTTCTTCTCTGCACAAAACAAAGTAAAAAAGCAAGTAAAAGGTGCGATGACCTACCCTGCTATTATCTTTACAGTTGCAATTGGTATGACCTCATTTCTTATCGCTTTTGTCGTACCTAAAATTACAGAAATTTTTGAAGATACAGGTCAAGAGCTTCCTCCTATTACACAATTTGTTCTTAATGTAAGTGACTTCTTAACTTCACATTATATATCTATGATTATAAGTTTTGTACTCTTTATACTATTTTTTAAACTAGCCTATGCAAAACTTGATACATTTCACAGAATTATAGATTCACTACTCCTAAAGACTCCTGTACTTGGTGTACTGATTCAAAACCATGAGTTGGGACGATTCTCTTATATTCTCTCACTCATGTTAGACTCTGGTGTAGCTTATGCACAAGCCGTACAACTAGCAAAAACAACTTTTGGAAACTATGGATTAAGAGATCTCTTTGAAAAAGCTTCTGTAAAAGTACTAGAAGGAAATAAACTCTCCAACTCCCTACAACTTAGTAAAGGTGTAAAGGTCAAACGTAACTTTATGCAGTCTTTGGCACTAGGTGAGGAGTCTAGTGAAGTTGCACAAATTTTAAACAATATTTCTCTGCTTTATGCTGAAGAGAATGAGGACAAGCTAAAACTACTTTTAGGACTACTAGAACCCTTTATGATGTTGTTTATTGGTGTAGTAGTAGGTGTCATTGTATCGGCTATGCTATTGCCTATCTTTACAATGACTCAAGGTTTACAATAAAGACAAAGAGGAACTATGAAAAAAAAACGTTTTCGAGATATTAAACAAGGTAAAAGTATTGAAGCCAAGAGTGAAGAGCCTAGCGTTGAAATAAAAACATACTACGCTTCAAAAGGAAGTAAAATTAAAGCATTTCTTACCGATGCTTTTATGCTTGTAATGCCCATTATGTATATTGTTTTTTACTTAATTATGGGTGGAAGAGATGGCTTTGCAGAACACAAAACCTTAGGTTGGCTCTATATTTTAATTCCTCTTGTTGTAGTACAAACTATTTTTATGGCAAAAACAGGTCAAACACCTGGTTACCGAGCATATAGACTTACCCTTATAGATGAAAACACAGGAGAGAAACCTTCATTTTTTATTACACTATTTAGAAACCTGTCTGCGGTATTATCGCTCTTTACTTTTGGATGGCTTAGTATGTTCATTAGAAAAGACAGTAAAACACTACATGATTTTTTAAGCCGTACAGCAGTTATCTATAAAATTGAAACCCATGCAAATAAAAAACCTCGTACCTAACACTTCTACTTTACTCTCTCCTCTTTTGGGAGCATACTACTTTTTCTATTTTGCTCTTGTGGGGGTATATGTTATTTTTTTACCTAAAGCCCTTCTTGACTTAGGTTATTCAACAGTTGATGTAGGTATCATTTATGCAGCTGGCCCTTTTATGCGATTTGTTCTACCTTTTATTTTTCGCCACTACCTTGCACTTACCCCTAAGGTCTATCTACTCTCTCTACTCTTTACATTTATAGGTAGTTTACTCTTTATAAGCAGTGTAGAAAATTTCTGGGTCTATCTTCTTGCAAATCTTCTCTTTGGTGCAGCTATGGGTGTCTCCTTACCTTACATTGAAACTATCGCATTAGCTTCTTTATCTAAGAGTCGTTATGGAAAAGTACGTCTTTGGGGATCATTAGGATTTATGGGAATTGCTTTATGGTTAGGTAAAGTACTTCAAACTCCGTATGAGGTACTTTATTACCTTAGTATTATGGCTCTTTTTACTTTTGTATTTGGTGCTATACTCATAAAATATGACCACACCACTCATGCATCAGCCAAAGATGATAAACACTTTTCACTCTCTAAGTACTGGGCATTTTGGGTCTCTATTTTTCTTATGCAAGTGGCATTTGGTGGCTTCTACAACTTTTTTACTATTTATGAAACTTCACATGGGGTCTCTCTTGAAATGGTAAGCTGGATGTGGAGTTTTGGTGTTATTTGTGAAATTTTCATGCTCTACTTTCAAGGACCACTCTTACAGAGAAATTTACTAAAAATCTTACAGTTTGCTACACTAATTACCGCATTTAGATGGCTCATGCTCTACTTATTTCCTGACTCTGTTAGCCTAACATTCGCATCTCAGTCACTTCATGCCATTAGCTTTGCACTTTACCATACTGCTGCTATTAGCTATATATTTTCACTTTATACTCAAAAAAAACTCGCCCAGCAGTTTTTCTTAGGGATAGCTTTTGGTTTAGGTGGTTCTGTAGGTGCTATAATTTCAGGGCAGATTTATGGAGAAAAGATCTTTCTTATAGAAGCTATTATTACATTTATGGCATTTATTGTTTTACTTATACATCAAAGACGTAAGGAGTCCATCATATGAAACACTCTACAGCTGTCATCTTTGCAGGAGGTAAAAGCTCACGTATGGGACAAGACAAAGCACTTTTACCCTTTGCTAACTACCCTAGCCTTAGTGAGTACCAATACCACAAACTCTTAACCCTTTTTACCCATGTTTACCTCTCTACAAAAGAGAACAAATTTACTTTTGATGCACCTCTCATAAAAGACCTATATAGACAAAGCTCTCCATTAGTTGCTATCGTCTCAGTTTTTGAAACACTAGATGTAGAAGAGGTATTCATCTTAAGTGTCGACACCCCTTTTGTGACTAAAGAGATGATAGAGAAACTTTTCTCATTGCCAAAGCATTACGATGCAGTCATCGCTAAGAGTAGCAAAGGTGTACAGCCCCTTTGTGGCATCTACAGACGCTCACTCCTAGGCTTTGCAAAACAGTATTTAGAAGAAGACAATCACAAACTCAACCACTTACTAAAAACTGTAAATACAAAGTTTGTACATTTTGATGAAGAGAGAGCTTTTTTAAATCTAAATACCCCTCAAGAGTATGAAGAGGCACTTGATATACTTCCTATGAATCATTAGATTTAAAAGTTATTTTTTTCTCATTTTCAAGCATTTGAAGCATCAACTTTCTTGAGAAAAACAGAAACTTTTCAAAAAGTGAACTATGATACTTATCTTTATGATAAATCATTAAAAAATCTCTTTTACATGAAAAGTTTTTTACATCTACTTGATACAACTTCCCCTCTTTTATCTCATTTTCTACAGCTATTTTTGAGATACATGTTAGACATTCACGATTCATTAAAATACTTTTTATAGACTCTGTATGACCTAACTCAAAAAAGATATTCAAATTATCTACTTTCTCTTTAATATAGTCTAAAAATACTTCTCTTGTACCTGAACCCTCTTCTCTGAGTACCCATCTTTTTTCTGAAAGCTCATCTATATAGTAGGATTGATTTAAACTTTTATCTGCGGTAACAACAACAAGTTCATCTACCCCTACTTTCTCTTTTATAATATCTGACTCAAAGACAAAGCCTTCAACAAACCCTACATCTATACTACCCTCTTTTATCATCTGTGTAATCTCTTTGGTATTTCCCTCTTTTAATGTAATCTTCACATCAGGGTAAGAACTCATATAACTACAAATAATTGAAGGCATCAAATAGTCTACAATAGTCGTACTTGCTCCTACTCGTATCATCCCTTTGTTTTCAGAATTTTTAAACTCATACTCAATATCTGAAAGTTTTTTAAAAATAGGGTCTATCTCTTTAAAAAAGGCACGTCCAACCTCATTGAGTACAAGCTTTTTATTAATCCTGTCAAATACAGGTCGCCCCAAGATATTCTCTAACTCTTTGATAGACATAGAGATAGCAGATTGGCTTAAATTCATATTTTTTGCTACATTGGTAAGATGCCCCAATGTTGCTACATTTAAAAATATTTGCATTTGTCGGAGTGTTAATTTCATATATTCTCTTTTATTTATAAAACTTATGAACGTTTTTAATTTTATTTATTTTGTTATTGTATCAAAAATATAGTAGAATCTTACAAATATTATCAATTTTTTTGAAGGAAGTACATGCCTTTTTCTCCTGCTAAACGTTATGGCACCCTAAATGGTATCTTATTTGTCGCAATATTTTCTGCTGCTGCTACCTATATCTCTGCATTATCACCCATTCAAGCATTAGGACTCTCTCCGTTGGTTATTGGTATTGTCATGGGTATTTTTTATGCCAATACTCTACATAACCAAGCCCCACAGGCATGGCAAAGTGGTATTACCTTCTCAGGAAAAAAGATTTTACGCTTTGCTATCGTGTTTTATGGTTTTAGAATCACCTTTCAACAAATAGTAGAAGTGGGAATGGATGGTTTTTTAGTTTCACTTATTATGCTCACAAGTACCCTTATACTTGGTTCATGGTTAGGCTACAAAATTTTTGGTATGCAGAAGGATACTTCCATTCTTACTGCATCAGGTGCAGCAGTTTGTGGAGCAGCGGCTGTACTTGCTACAGAACCTGTTCTCAAAGCACAGGAACATAAAACTGCCATTGCTGTCTCTATGGTTGTACTCTTTGGAACTATCTCTATGTTTCTCTACCCTCTACTCTACAGTGCAGTTTTTGAAAATGCTATAGGCTTTTTACACATGAGCCCAAGAGAGTTTGGTATTTATGTAGGGGGGACTATTCATGAGGTAGCTCAAGTGGTTGCAGTTCCTGCTTCTATACCTAACGCTTCTGATGAGATGGCAAATACAGCGGTGATTGTTAAAATGACTCGTGTAATTATGATTGCCCCTATGTTGATTGTCTTAGGACTTTACTTAGCGTATAGTGCAAAAAAAGAGGGTACGAAGAGCAACAATAAAATGAAACTTGTAATTCCATGGTTTGCCGTCTATTTCGTAGGAGTAGCAGGCTTTAACTCTTTACAACTCATACCTCAAAATATCGTAGATATCATCAACCATATAGACACTTTTCTGCTCACCATGGCAATGACTGCTTTAGGTATGGGAACCATATTTTCTAAATTTAAAGGCTTAGGTCTAGCTCCTGTCTATACGGCACTAGGTATGTTTGTATGGCTAGTTGTAGGTGGCTTTATTGTTACTAAACTAGTCTGTGCCTAAAGCATATTTGCTTATCTTCGTCGTCGATAACTAAGGGCTTCTAAAATATCAGACTTCTCTATCTTTTCATGCATATTGAGGTCAGCGATAGTTCTTCCTACCTTTTTCACAGAAGCAATACTTCTATGTGAAAGTCCAAATTTACCAATAGCTCCTTCAAGTATTTTAGTTGCATCAACAGCTAAAAGACAGTAAGTCTCTATCTCATCTTCATTTAACTTTCCATTGAGCCTCTGTTGTCCTCTATGCTTTTGCATTTTAAATGCTCTTATCACTGCTTCATGCATCTGCTGAGATGTTACATCTCCTTTGTCATCACTACTAACCTCTTGCATCACTACAAAAAGGTCTATACGGTCTAAAAAAGGGTCTGAAAGTCTGTTTTGATAGCGTTTCACCTCTACCTCACTACATCTGCAAGACTTTACCTTAGAGAGTAAGTTACCACAAGGACAAGGGTTTTGAGCAGCCACAAACATAATATCTGCTTCATACTCTATTTTAGCATTAACACGTGCAATGTGTACCTTTTTATCTTGTAGAGGTTCTCTTAGAGCTTCTAGTATATTTTTTGAGAAATGCGGAAGTTCATCAAAAAACAAAACACCAAAATTTGCTAATGCCACTTCTCCTATTTTAGCCAATGTAGAGCCACCACCAAATATAGAAGCTGAAGTTGCCGTGTGATGAGGAGATCTTATGGGGCGTAAGGCAGCAAAGGTAGGGGTTGTTCCATCTAAAAACTGATGCTTTGCTATGGAGAGTATCTCCTCTTCAAACAGAGGAGGCAAAATATCTTTAATACGCTTGGCTATCATACTCTTACCACATCCAGGGTTACCCTCCATCAAAAAGTTATGCATCCCCGCTGCTGCAATAAGTGAAGCTTTTTTTGCTATAGGTTGACCTTTTACATCTAAAAAATTACTCTCATAATGTTGTTCAAAAAAATAAGAGGTATCTTCTATCTTAAAACTCTTTGCTTCATAAGAAAAAGCTTGTATATTGGCCTTGAAGTCTCTATTTTTTACTATCTCTATCGCTTCATTCAACGTATCTACTGCTATAAAGTCTACCCCAGAGATATGACTCAAATACTCTATAGCCTCTTGAGGAACTATAGCCCTTTTTATAAGCCCTTGCTCTTTAAGAGACAAGATCAAAGGAAAGAGCATAGAACTACTCTTCACCTTCCCATCGAGTCCAAGTTCACCAAAAACAAAAAGCCCCTCTTCATCGATACTTGCTTTATGTAAAGCGATCAAGAGTCCCATGGCTAAGTCTACATGTGTGCCATTTTTCTTCAGGTCACTAGGGCTAAGATTTACCGTAATTTTAAGTGGGGGAAATACAAACGCATTCGTAAGCAGAGCTGACTTTGTACGCTCTTTTGACTCTTGTATATCACTACTAGCTAAGCCAACTACGGCAAAGCCAGGAAGCCCTTTGGTAAACGTTGCCTCAACCTCTATTACTTTCGCATTCACCCCTTCAAGTGTTGCACAGGTTAACCTATTGACAATAGCTTGTTTTTTCTCTTTTACCTTGACCTTTTTCACTTTTACGGGTGGAAGATTACCACTATTAGTTTTTGCATTCATAGTGAGAGTTTGACATAAATAGAGAGAAGGGGTTAAAAATATGTCAAATTGTCATGTTTTTTGCTCACGTAGGTTATCTTATGTGCAAAAAAGTCAAAAGATAAAGACTACTTGTCCACATCTTTACTAGGTCTCCCTCTCTTTCTTAGTGTAGACAACAACCCATACTTTTCAGCCATCTCC
>JAYEHY010000045.1:0-17769 GCA_034659695.1 Campylobacterota bacterium
CAACTTCTTTTGAAGGCATTTTATAGAAATTTTTCTCTATATACTCAGCCATAGCCTTAGGATCATAATCATATCCTTTTTCCATTAGCTTTTGCATATTGTGTGCCATTTTATCATGCTCTGTACCTGATGATTGGTTAATACCATCATTTTTAACATCATAAAGATCAAGCTCTAACTCACCTGCTTGTCTATCGTTCATAGGTGGAGTTTTCTTTTCTGTTAAACCTTGTGCATTGTCACCATGACACTTATAACAAGATTGTGTATATACTTCTGCTGCTGTTTTAGTGTATACTTTTTTTTCTGCTGAACTTGGAGTATCATTTCCACATCCATTTAATCCAATTATAGCTGCTATTGATAATAGTACTACTGTTGTTTTTTTCATTCTTTTTCCTTTATCTTCTATCAGCTTATGCTCTACCAGAGAGCATACCATATTGTGTCATTGGCTTAAGTGCATAAACTTTAAGTAGCCACCAAATCCATCTTTCCTGTGTAGGGTCAAGAGGGAATGAAGGAGTTGGTTTCTTACTCCAGTCAAACTCTGCAAGCATAACCGTACCAATACTTGTGATTAATGGACAAACTGTATATCCACCATACTGTGATGTAGGTTCTTTACCATTCATCATAGAGATAATATTATCTGTTACTACTTTATATTGTTTTCTAGCTGATCCACCTGTTTTACCCATTGGTACCGCAGCGATATCACCTAATGCATATACATTAGGGTATTTAACATGCTGAAGTGTCTCTTTTTTAACAGGTACCCAACCTTTAGCTGAACCTATAGGAGAATTAGCAATCTCTTCTGCTGCTTTCATAGGAGGTGTAATATGAAGGAAATCAAACTCTTTTTCAACAGTTTCAGACTTCATTACGATTGAATACTCTTCAAGATCCTCATCCCAAGCACCTTTTTCTTTCCAGTGTCTATTGAATGTCGCTATTTTTTTGACTGGATCAACACCTGTAAGGTTGTGTCTATAGTTCCATTTCATATCTCTAGCTTCAAACTGATTTACAATTGCATCATGGTACTCTTTAACACCAAACATTTTAGACCCGTTTGGTAAGAATGTCAATTCAGCATTATCTCTAGCACCTGCTTCTCTAAGTCTAGCATCTGTAAGATACATAATCTTTTTAGGAGCTCCACCACATTTAATAGGTGTATTAGGGTGAGTAAATAGACCTTTTACTTTTTTACCGCTCTTTGCATCAGCAATGAACTTTTGCATCTCAGTCCAAGTATCTACTGCGCCATTACCAAAATAGATAGAGGTAATTCCATTTTTACCAACAACTTTTCTTACTACAGAGTCATCACCTCTTGAAGTGATTGTCTGGTCAATACCAAGACCTTGAATACGTGCATAGTCAAGGCTAATACCTGCTGCAACAACCATATAGTCATATTTAAGTGTTTTTCCACCAGATGTTTTAACTGTATTATTTTCAGGATCAAACTCAACTGCTTTTTCTTTAATAAGTGTTACACCACTTGGCACAAAATCATCTGTTTTATACTCAACTGCATCACCATCCCATAGACCAGCTCCAACCAGTGTTTGTCCCGGCTGATATGATGTTGCTGACTCACCCGGCTCAAGTACGGTGATATCCGGATTGTCCAAAGAGTTTGTAAAAAGTGCTGCTGTTGACATACCTGCCAAACCACCACCAATAATTAATATCTTTGCTTTTACTGCAGAACTTGCAGCTGTTGCTTCTGTTGCAACACCAGATCCCATAAGCATTGCTGCTCCACCTGCACCAAACATCTTCATCGCATCACGACGAGATACTCCTTCATTTTTAAAGTGTGCATCTATGAGGTCCATTCCCTCTTTTAGCATTTTTTTATCCAAAACTACTCCTTTATATTAATAATTCGTTGCTTATTCTACATTAATTCATATAAAAATGTATTAAAAAATCATAAGTTTTATTTAACATTATATAGACAAATGTTTATTATTAA
This sequence comes from Campylobacterota bacterium, assembly GCA_034659695.1. Classification (GTDB taxonomy): domain Bacteria; phylum Campylobacterota; class Campylobacteria; order Campylobacterales; family Sulfurovaceae; genus Sulfurovum. The sequence goes on from JAYEHY010000045.1 coordinate 1,994, forward strand.
CCTAATTAATCATTATAGTTAAAATAGAGGCTTTTATTTAATAAATAAGGTTTTTAATCGTCACTTTATCTATAATTAACTGTAATGTAATATTTCCTCTAAAGGAATTTTCATTTAAAATATAGATAATATCTACTTTTTGACCTATTTTAAAGATTTCTTTAGTTTTAAATTTTACACCTTGCATCACTATTCCATTTTGATTAAAAGAGAAACGTAAATGTTCAGCATTTTTACCCATACTGTCTACTTGAAGTATCTCTACATTAGAAGAGATAAATTTTGGTGTAGAATTTCCCTGTCCATAGGGTTCAAACTTTTTCATTAAATTTGTTAAATCAAAAGAGATATTTGAAAAATGTAACTCTCCTACTATATCAGGGTCTAACTCCTCTTTTATATAACTACTTAATGCATAATTTTTTTCAACTTTCATTTTAAAAGATTCTATCTTATCTTTTTTTATACTAAGTCCAATAGCTGCTTTATGTCCACCAAATTTATCTAAGTACTCTCTAGTATTATTAACAATGCCAAATAAATCACAGCTACCATAACTTCTACCACTTCCTTTAAGTACTCCTTCCTCATTTTCAGAGAGTATAATACAGGGCTTTTCATGATGTCTTGATAGACGTGCGGCTACGATACCTACGACTCCCTCATGCCACTTTTTACCATAAACAACTACCACTTTATCATCTTTATTAACTTGAGACATTGCTTTTTCTGTTATCTCTTGTTCTGTGGTTTTTCTAAGTGTATTAAAATTTATAAGCTTTTCAAGCCGCACTCTTGCATCATAAATATTAGTAGAAGCTAAAAAGTCTACGGCAAAAGAAGCATCTTCCATACGTCCGGCACTATTGAGAAGTGGTGCTAAAAAAAACCCTATATCTTCTGAACTTAATGACTCTTTTTTAGCATGTTCAAAAAAAGCCCTTATTGCAGGTCTTTTACTAGAATTTAACGCTTCAATACCTTTAATAACCATTACCCTATTAATATGCTGTAGAGGCATCATATCAGCAATAATAGCAACAGCCACTAACTCCATATACTCTATCATGTTTATTTTGATATTTAATTCATTTTTCAATGAAGCGATAAGATACCAAGCAATTTGAGCTCCACATACTTCAGAGTAAGGAAAATTACAATCTTCTTGTTTCTGGTCTATAATAGCATAAGCATCAGGAAGCTCAGGAGCTAAAAGGTGATGATCAGTAATAATAAGGTCTATCCCCTCTTCTTTACAGAGTTTTGCAGCAACTACAGCCGATATACCATTATCAACCGTAATAGCCAAATCTGTTCCTACTATACGTGGAATAATATGAGAAGAGAGACCATAACCATCTTTAAAACGATTAGGAATAATCCACTCTATATCATACGCTATCTCTTCAAAAAAAAGTTTCATAAGTGTTGTAGATGTAACACCATCTACATCATAATCACCTATAATGGTAATTTTCTCCCCATTTTTAATAGCAGCAATAATACGTTGTGTAGCTCTATGCATATCTTTAAAAGTTGAGGGTAGTGGAAGATCTTTTAAAGAGAGGAAACCCTCTTTAAAACGACTGTTTAAAAGTCTCTCTAACGCATTTAGCGTTATTGTAGGAATCATCTATTTTTTATGTTTCAATGAAGCATTAACAAATGCCAAAATTGAGGGATTTACATTTTGAAGTCTTGAAGTAAATTCTGGGTGAAACTGCACTCCTAAGAACCAAGGATGATCTACGACTTCAACAGCTTCTATAAGTCCGTGAGACTCACCTGTAATGTCCATACCATTGGCTTCTAGTGATTCTCTGTACGCAGGGTTCGCTTCAAAACGGTGTCTATGTCTCTCAAAAATCATTGGAGCATCATACGCTTCTCTAAGGTTAGATCCCTCTTTTGTTTCACACTCATATTCACCAAGACGCATTGTTCCACCCATAGGTGAATTTTTTGTTCTTACCTGTTTAGAACCAGAAGCATCAATAAATTCATCAATAAGATAGATAATTGGGTTTGTGGTATTTTCGTTAAACTCTACAGAGTTTGCATCTTCAAGTTTAAGTACATTTCTTGCAAATTCTACCATAGAGAGTTGCATTCCAAGACAGATACCTAAAAAAGGTATTTTCTCTTCTCTTGCATATTGAATTGCTTTAATTTTACCCTCTACACCACGTTCACCAAAACCACCTGCAACTAAAATTCCATCACAGTCATTAAGTAATTTTTGAGCACCATCTTCTTCTATTTTTTCAGAATCTACCCACTTAATATTTACTTTTGTATCAAGATGTGCTCCTGCATGAATGAGTGCTTCTGTTAAAGATTTATAGGACTCTTTTAAATCTAAGTATTTACCTACAAAAGCAATTTTCATTTTATGTGTAGGTAAAATTATTTTATGTACAAGGTTTGCCCACTCATCCATTCTAGGATTACAGTCAGGAAGTTCTAATTGATTACAAATAGGCTTTAATATATCTTGAGATAAAAAGTTAAGAGGTACTTGATAAATTGTAGCAGCATCAGCAGCGATAATAATAGACTCTTCATCAACATCACAAGCATAAGCAATTTTTCTTTTAATTTCATTAGATACTGGAACTTCTGCTCTAAGAACTATCATATGAGGTGCAATACCTATACGTCTAAGTTCTTGTACAGAGTGTTGAGTTGGTTTAGTTTTAAGTTCTCCAGCAGCTTTAATATATGGCAAAAGAGTTACATGTATATTTATCACCTGTTTTTTACCAAATTCATGCTTCATCTGTCTAATAGTTTCTAAAAATGGTAAGCCCTCTATATCTCCTGTAGTACCACCCAATTCTACGATCAGAATATCTTTACCCTCGCCAGCTTTTATAATACGCTCTTTTATCTCATTTACAATATGAGGAACTACTTGAATGGTTTTCCCTAAATACTTACCTTTTCTCTCATTCTCAATAACAGTTTTATAAACAAGTCCCGTTGTAAAGTTGTTATTTTGAGTTAAAGATGTATCTAAAAATCTCTCATAATGACCTAAGTCTAAATCAGTCTCTGCTCCATCTTTTGTAACAAATACTTCACCATGTTCAAGTGGAGACATAGTACCAGGGTCAACATTAATATATGGATCTAATTTTAAAACAGCTACACGAAGCCCTGTATGTTTAAGTAAAGTTCCTATACTTGCAGCAGTAATTCCTTTTCCTAAAGAAGATAAAACACCACCAGTAACAAAAATATATTTTGTAGATTTTTCAGTCATTTAATAATTTTCCTTTTTATGCAACAATAGGCATAATAATTGTAATAAAAGTATCGTTTTTAACGATAAAAGGTAGTGATGTTTCATTGAATTCTATAACAAATTCAGCAGAGTCTATTTGTGAAATAAAATCTAAAATATATTTACTATTAAAACTCAATTCAAATTTTTCATTTAATCCTGTATAAGTAGATAATTCAGTTTTAGCTTCTACATTATCTGCACTTAGAGAGTTAAAAATAATAGAATTTTCATTAAGTGTCATTTTAATTTCTTGAGAAATTGTAGTAATCATCTTTATAGCATCTAACATCTCTTTTTTAGGAAGTGTAATAGTATGTTTTATAACTGAAGGAATAATTCTTTCATAATCAGGATATTTGCCATTAATAAGACGTGTAAAGAAAAAATAATTTTTATTTGAAATAATAAGATTTGTTTCATCAAAAAAGATATCAATATTATCTAGAAAAAGTTTTTGTATTTCTAAAATAGCTTTTTTAGGTACAATTAAAGAGAGTTCTTTTGAATTTATATTTTCTATAGTAGCTATGGCTAATCTTCTTGTATCTGTACCTACTAAATCTGTAGAGCTGTTTTTGATATTAATTAATGCACCGTTAAGTTCAAATTTTGGATTATTAGTATCTATTGCAGGTGATATTTTTTTAAGATTTTGAATTAAACTTAATGAGTCTAAAGTAATTTGTGATTTATTATCAATAATTGGAAATTTAGGATATGTCTCTGGATTAAAAGTAGGTAACTTAAATTTAGAGTGTTTTTGTTTTATAATTAACATATCATTCAATTTTTCTAAAGTAATTTCATCATCTTTTAAAATACGAATGATATCTAATAATTTTTTACCATTTGCAGTAAATGATCCTTCTGAATCTACAGTTATATATTCAGTAACAATTTTTAAACCAATTTCACCATCTGTAGCTTTTATAACACATTCATTATTATTTGCTTCAAATAAAATATGAGAAGTTATTTGACTTGCATCTTTTTTTTCTAAAAAAGGTTGTAGATTGATAAGTATTGATTCTATAATTTGCTTTTTTGCTTTAATTTTCATAGATTCCCTTATTTTTAATATTATAGTAGATAGTAGTAGTTCTTCATGAAAATGTGAAAAACTACTTTAAAGACGTTCTTACCGTTATTTTAGATGAGAATAAGTTTATTTAACTATTCACTTTTATTCACTTTTAAAATTATATCTTTTTTATATTTAAGTTTTATAAGAAGATTTTATAAGTTTTTGGTATTAGTATGTATTTTATTAGAAAGTTCTTCTAATAATACTTTAAAATTTTCATCTTGGTCTATAATTTCATGTATTTTTTTCATAGCGTGAGAAATAGCAGTATGATCTTTCATACCAAAATATAGAGCAATTTGAGGCATTGAATTGGGTGTAAGGTTTCTGGCTAAATAGATGGCAGTTCTACGAGCACTAACGACATTTTTAGTACGTTTTTTAGATTTTATATCAGAAGGTTTTATATTAAGTTCAGTAGAGACTATTTTTACAATATCATCAATAGTAATATTCTCTTTTTTCTCTTTAAGTTGATCTTTTATAGCATTTTGTGCAAAATCAAGAGTTATCTCTTGATTTAACATAGAAGAAAGAGCATTTAGTTTTATAATAGTACCTTCTATTTCTCTTATATTATCACCCATATTTGTAGCAATAAAATTTACTATTTCAGAATTAAGAGTAATACCATCTAATTCACATTTTTTCTGAATAATTGCAATTTTAGTTTCAAGTCCAGGAGGTTGAATATCTGCCATAAGTCCCCACTCAAAACGACTTTTAAGTCTATCAACTAAACCAGCAATTTTATTGGGTTGTCTATCTGATGTGATGACTATCTGTTTATTGGCATTATAAAGTTCATTAAATGTATGAAAAAACTCCTCTTGAGTCTGTTCTTTACGGCTTAAAAACTGAATATCGTCTATAAGAAGTAAATCACACTCTCTAAACTTATCTCTAAATCTATCCATTGTTTGAGAACGAAGGTGAGAGGTAAAGGTATTCATAAATTGTTCAAGTGTGGTATAAATAACAGTTTTACCTAAGTTTATGTGGTAATTACCTATAGCTTGAAGTAGATGAGTCTTACCTAATCCTACTCCACCGTAGATAAAAAGAGGATTATATTGTTTACCAGGCTTTTCTGCTACAGATTTTGCAGTAGTATAAGCAAATTGATTAGAATCACCGACAATAAAACTTTCAAAAGTTAAGGAGGGGTTTAAATAGGTACTTTTGGTATGGTTTTTATCTATAGGTTGTTTTTGAAGAGCAACACTGTTTTGTATAGTTTTTTTACCTACAGTAATCTCTATTTTTGGTTTAACTTCATTTTGAAGTTCAAAAAGGTGTATAAGTTTATCTAAATACTTAGTCTTTACCCATTTTGCAATAATCATATTTGGTGCATTAAAATAAACCATGTTACTTCTTGAGTGTTTGGTATCATATATAAGTTTTTTTATATAACGTTCATATTCTGTTTCACTAATCTCTTTTTTAAGTTCAAAAAGTACTTTTTGTCCAATATTCATCTTCTATACCCTATATTATAAACAGATTTTCACATTTTAAAGTAATTAGAATTCTTAATGTGAATAACTTTTAATATTTTAGCCAAGATAAGCTAAAATAAGGGTATCAAACAGAGTTGAATAAAGTTATTCACTATGTGAACAAAGGTGTGAATGAATATATTAGGAATAGACCCTGGAAGCCGTAATTTAGGCTACTGTATTATATATTGGGATGGAAAAAAGTTTTCACTTGTTGAAGCGGGTTTACTTAAAATTAAATCAAAAGAGCTACAAGAGCAGATAATAGAGCTAGTAGAGGGGTTTGATGTCATTTTAAAGGCACATAAAATAGATGAAGTGGCGATAGAAGATATCTTTTTTGCATACAATCCAAAATCTGTTTTAAAATTGGCACAATTTAGAGGTGCACTCTCTTTAAAGATACTTCAAGAGGTAGGATATTTTTATGAATACACACCTTTACAGGTAAAAAAAGCAGTAACAGGAAATGGAAAAGCCACAAAAGAGCAGGTAGCTTTTATGGTAAAAAGATTGTTTAGCATAAAAAAAGAGATAAAACCATTAGATATAACGGATGCCATGGCAATAGCCATAACACATCTTCAAAGAGTGAAGATGCGCAAAAAAAAGTAGCATTATCTTTTTTGAGGAAGTGTCAGAGCTTGGGCTTGTTTTTTTATAGAGATAAGTCTTTTTTCAGGTACTTTAAAAGTGGCTTTTTGACGACCTAGTATAGACTCTTCTATGATTTGATCATACATATAAATATCATTTTTAAAGTAGGCTAAACCATCTTCTTTATAGACAGTAAAATAGAGCATATGGACAGGTATTGATTTACGTAACTTAATAGTCGTAGGTTTATCTGTTGCAATCATATCTTCTATTTGGCTTTTAGAGTAACGTTTACTTGAACTAGCTAGTAGCGTATCCATAAGCTTAAAAGGCTTATCTACTCTCATACATCCAGAACTATACACTTTATAACGTCTCGTGAGTAAAGTCTTATTATCGGTATCATGAAGGTAGACAGCATATTTATTTGGGAACATAAATTTAATACGTCCTAAAGCATTGTTATCTCCAGGGAATTGAACAAAACGGTATGGTACATGTTTTTTATTATTCTCATAAGGATCTAGCATAGCTTGGGTAATCTGTATCTCTTTTTTACCAGAAAATACATGAATATTATTCTCTTCTAAGTAAGAGGGATTTTCTCTTAAAACATGAATCAAATCTCTTTTTATAAGATTATTAGGAATCGTCCAAGTAGGATTCACTACCATATACTCTATACGGTCTTGAAACAGAGGTGTTGGTCTATCTATACGACCGACTACAATACCCATTTTCATTATTTTTTTACCACCTCTATAATAGCGAAGATTGAAGTCAGGAATATTCACCTCAACATGCTCTTTTTCAAAAGATTTAGGATAAAGTTTTGTTTTATCTAAATTGGTAATAATTGCTTGAATATTTTTCTTTACCGATTGGTTTAGATAATAGACCATTGTTCTATCTACCGTGCCTGTAATTTTAAGTAAATAGCGTTTTTGATACGTAATAACAGCTTTTTGTAGTGTTTTGTCAAAAGTACTGTTTAATGAAGCACCTTTTGGAAAATCACCAGAAATGAGTAAACGTTTTTTCACCTCAGTAACATGAGTGTTTCTATTTCCCAATTTTAGAGCTCTTTTTGTGTAGGCTATTTTAGGAAATTTTTCCATGATACGATAATCTTTTAAAAGGCTTACTAAGTCCATATATCTTTTTTTCATAGGGATAAGTGACTTTAAATAAGGGTAGATACTTCCACTACTTACAGCACTATATAGAGCTTCTTCACTAGGAAAAGCTTTGGTTGACATCTCCCATGTAGCTTTTATATCATCACTGCTTTTAAGTGCTTTAAACTTCTTTTGTACCAAGTTCCAGTCTACATCACCCTGTACAATAAAACGAACCAAACGAACCATAGAATTACTTAATATAAGGTCAAGTCTAGCATACACAGCTGCTTGCTTACTTTTACTTATCTCTCCACTATCTAGCATGAAAAAGAGACGTGCTATGGTTTTTTGGTCAAAAGATTTGTCTTTATAGTTAAACATAGGATCACTAAGAGCCTGTACAAGCTGACTCATCTTCTTTTTGTTTTGTTCCCCTATCCATAAAGGTTTATAACTAGTTTGTTTATAAATATTTTGAACAATAGCCCTATTTTTACCTTTTAAATGGGTAGGCAATGATTTTTCAATGTTCAGTGCAATGTTTTCCATAGAAAGTGTTTGAGCTAAAAGGGGAAATTGTAAAAAAATAGAAAGTAAAAGAAAAGATAATAAACGCAAAAGAGACTCCAAAAATAAAATTTAATAATTGAGTATTATATTCATATTTAAGTTAAAAAGTGGAAGTAGGTGATTTATCTGAAAATAATGTTTATATATGATTATATCTTGTATCGGAAGTGATGACTTCAGTCTCACCAAAACTTGTATAACGTTCATAGCTTCATGTGGGACTGAAGTCGCCACTTCCGTCAGTGTTTATGGGGTTTGGGATTGATTAATGTTAGGGAGTGGAAGTGAGATTTATCTCACTTCTTTTTTACTTGTTACGAACGTTCTGTTATTTCAAGAAGGTGGTAACCAAATTGTGTTTGAACTGGACCGTGGACTACGCCTACTTCGTCGTTAAAAACTACTTTGTCAAACTCTGGTACCATTTGACCTTGACCAAATGTACCTAATGCTCCGCCACTTGCACTTGATGGACATGTAGAGTTCTCTTTTGCTGCATCTTCAAAACTTAGTTCACCTGAGTTTATTTTTTGTTTTAATTCATTACAGAACGCTTCATCATTTACTAAAATATGTCTTGCACTTGCTGTCATTTTCTTCCTTTAATTTTTGTGTTAGTTCGTTGCATTGAAAAAGTAGGCTTGTGCCTCTTTTTTTTCTGCAAAAGGAGAGACACTCACCGTATCTTTTCCCACCTCAACATCATAACAATCCTCGGCTGAACTTCTTGCATATGTGATGGCTAATTTTGCAGCTAACGTTTTATCTTTTTTACTTGCATCTGCACTCACGAGTGAAAAAGGACCAGCTATAGGTAGTTTAATCGTTACATATTTGTCACTCTTTATGCTTTGTAGCCCTTCATTGTCCTCTTTATTACGTCCTACGGCTAGTTTTGCACCATCGGGTAGTCTAAAGTGGCGACCAAACTTGAGGAGTTCTATATCTTCTATGGCAAAAGTGTCAAACTCTATGAACTCTGTAATACGCTCAGAGTAGTGAGACTCAGTAAGTAAACACCCTCCTCCTGGAGACTCATAGTCTTCCCATCCATAGGCTTTAGCCATAGCTAACTGGCGTTCACGGCTACGACCTGTAATGTCAAGAAGTTTCTCTCTATCTATCCAACCCTCTAGTTCAGGAGTCGTCTCCTCCATAAGTTTTGCAGACATGGGACGGACAATGAGCTTGTCATCTCTGTCGTTGGCTAGTTTTGCTACCTGTTTCATAGCATCGTGGCGTTGACTCATAGGGCGTTGTCCTATCACTTCTCCTGTAAAAATGAAAGAAGCTCCAAGGTCTGGCATCATTGCTTTTGCTATTTTGAACATATACCCATGACAATCAATACATGGATTAAAGTTTTTTCCATAACCATGCACAGGATCAAAGAGTATATTCTGGATGTACTCTTCTCTTACATCTACTATTTTAAACTCCGCTCCTGCCATTTTGGCTCGCTGCTCCATAATTTCAGAGATATCTTTTGTACCACTAAAACCTATTTTAATGTGTAAGGCTATAACTTCAATACCCTGATCTACCATAAGCTTAATAGCAATCATACTATCAAGCCCTCCACTAAACATTGCTAAGGCACGTATTTTACCAGTCTGTTTCATAGGCTACAAGCTCTCCTTTTTTTAATCTTGGAATTATATCGGTTTTTATTTTACGTATGAGAAAGCTTTTTTTTGCAAAAGGAATACTACTGTCAGCGACAATGTTTTTTAGTTTCACATCATAATGTCTTATGAGAAAGTTACGCAGTACATTTTGCAACTCCTTTTCACTCATTACTTGTAAACTCTCATCTACTGCTAACCCTCTCACGTGAGGGTTTTCACTCTCTCCATTAATAAGTGCAGAAAAAAGGTTGGCATACCCTCCAAACATATTAACATCTATGACATCAAGTACACTATTTATAAGTTGGGGCTTCTCTAAAAGTGTTTTAAGTATGCTCAATTGTGCAATGTCATCTCGCTTTTGAGTAAAACTCTCTCTTGCTCTGTTAAATTGTGTCTGCCCACCAAAAAGTGCAGGGGCTACACCTAAAAGTGTTGCAGCCATAGGAGTGTAAGAGTCTTTAATAATTTGACTCAGGCTCTCTAAAAACTGTTTTGCTGTACCAAAAGCAGCCTCTTTGGCACGTGGGTCATTCAGGTCATACGCATAGATAAGTTTTTCTAACACAAAAGGGATAAGAGGTTTCGCTTCACGAAGTAGTTTTGCTACAGTTTCACTCTCTCCTTTAGCTATGAGGTCTGCGGGGTCTTGCCCATCTGGGAAGAGTACAACCCCTCCGTCAAAACCCGATACACTTAACATTTGAGCAGCTTTAAGTGCCGCGGCTACCCCTGCTTTGTCTCCATCATAAGCTAAGATGATTTTAGGGTCACCTTTTCTGAGTAGTGGCAGATGTTCAGGGGTTAGCGCTGTACCCATACTTGCTACTGCTTCTGTAAAGCCTGCTTGGTGGAACATTACTACATCAAGGTAGCCTTCACAAACAATGAGTTTTTTGTTTTTATATATATGCTCTTTTGCCAAATTATAGCCATAAAGTAAGCGTGATTTGTTAAAAAGTTTAGTTTGAGGAGAGTTAATATACTTAGCAGGATGGTTGCTTATGGTACGTCCTCCAAACCCTACTGCTGCACCACTTGTAGAGAAAATAGGAAAGGTAATACGCTCAACCAATCTGGCATAAAAGCCTCCATTTTCACCTTGGGCTATCACTCCTGCTTCTACTGCTTTTGGCATAGGTAAAAGTGTGGCATTTAAAAAATGCATCACCGATGCACCCTCAGGTACATACCCTATACCAAAACGCTCTATAGAGTTTTGAGAAATACCTCTACTTAAAAGGTACTGTTTGGCAGTGGGGTTGTTCTCTAAGTTTTTCACATACCATGTTTGTATAGACTCTAATACCCGTTTTGCATCTGAATAGTCTGAACTTCCTTTGGTGTAGGAGAGTGAAAAATTATACATCGAAGCGAGTTTTTCTATAGACTCAGGGTAAGAGAGTTTTTCAAGCTCCATCACAAATTTAATGCTATCTCCCCCTACTCCACACCCAAAGCAGTGGTATATCTGTTTACTAGGGCTTACGACAAAAGAGGGGGTCTTCTCTCCATGGAAAGGGCAGTTGGCTTTATAGTTGGCTCCTGCTTTACGCAGTTCTATAAAGTTACCTATCACATCTACAATATCGATACTGTTTTTTAGAGATTCTATTGAAGCGTTATCTATCATAATAGAATTATATCTAATTAGATATAATCTAAACAAAAAATATGGTTTTTAACTAAAGGCAAAATTTGGAAAATATCTTACCTGCATACAATGATCCTCTTTTTAGTATATTACTGATAATTGTTATTGCCTTGATTATTGCATTAACTACCTATGCATGGGGGGTTTATGAACAGCAAAAAGAGGAGGGGAACCTCTTGAAGTTCTTAGACAAGTTTGAGAGTGCTGAGTGTGCATTAGATACCAATGATATGCCTTTTGAAGTTCATATGATTAAACCGCTTGGTTTACTGGCAAAAGCATTTGAAAATTCAGGAGAGTATCATAAATCTATCAACATTTACCTCTATTTGATTAAAAATATTAGTAGTGATTTTGGAAAAGTAGAGCTGATGGAGAGGTTAGGAAACACTTATTTGCATGCAGGGTTTTTAGAGCGTGCAAGGGTTATTTATGTAGAAATTTTACGTAATAAACCAAGAAGTGCACAGGTACTGTATGAGTTGAGTGTAGTCTATGAGATGATGCATAAATTTGACAAAGCTAAAGAGGTACTCGAACCCCTCAATATATTAGGTGAGGAGACAGCAACACTTTCAAAGTTTTTGGATCTTTCTGAATTAAAGTCCAATAAATATATCTCCACAGATGAGAAGTTAGAAAAGTTACAGATTTTGTTAAAAGAGGAGCCAAAACTTTACAGGCAGATTATCAGTATCGTATTACAATTAGATACAAAATCTGCATGGAAGATGATAGATATGACACGCCTAGATGAGCTGATTGATATCTTGTGGTTCTTACCCAATTCACAACTCGATTTAGATATAATCACCTCTAACAAGTACTTATGTACACTCTATTATGCAAAAGGTTATTTGCAAAAACCCGTGGCACAAAGTGGTCTATTTTATTTAGATATGTTAGCCACGGTAAAACAGAGTGGATTTGAACAAGGGGATTTGCTTTTTTCTTATCTATGTAAAAAATGTAAGCAGAACTCTCCTATCTCTTTTCACCGTTGTCCTAATTGTATGGCAATAGGATCTATAAAAGTTGAAGAGAGTATTGTAAAATCTACTTCAAAACAATATACCCCTTATGCTGATGATGTAAATTTTCAGTAAATTAAAACTAAAGGAAAAATAATGAACGATTACAGTCAACTTGAAAAAAGACTGAACTATACATTTAAAAATAAGCAATTGATTATTGAGGCTTTGACACATAAGAGTGACAAAAAGCCTTACAATAATGAGCGGCTTGAGTTTTTAGGAGATGCAGTACTTGATCTTATTGTAGGAGAGTATCTTTTTTCTAAATTTTCAAACTCTAATGAAGGTGTACTCTCTAAAATACGTGCTTCTTTAGTTAATGAAAGTGGATTTACCCTTTTAGCAAAAGAGATAAAGCTAGGAGAGTATATCTTTCTCTCTATTGCAGAAGAGAATAACAATGGAAGAAATAAACCCTCATTACTCTCTAACGCTTTTGAAGCAGTTATAGGGGCTATTTATCTTGAAGCAGGGTTAAATACCGTAAAAGAAATTTCTATAAAACTTCTTGAAGAGTGTCATCCCAAAATTGATTTGCAGTCTTTGTCTAAAGATTATAAAACCGCCTTGCAGGAGTTAACACAAGCAACACATGGAGTAACACCTATTTATGAGATGTTAGGCTCTTCTGGACCAGACCATAAGAAAGAGTTTGTAATAGCCATAGTCCTTGATGAAAAAACTATCGCTAAAGCAAAAGGAAAAAGCAAAAAAGAGGCACAGCAAAAAGCAGCTAAAATAGCATTGGAGGCATTAAAATAATGAATACCTTTGGAAAAAAATTAACCCTTACTACCTTTGGTGAATCACATGGTAAAGCCTTAGGGTGCATACTCGACGGTGTACCAGCAGGGCTTCGTATAGATGAAACATTTATACAGTCTGAACTAGACCGTAGAAAACCGGGTAAAAGTAAATTAGAAACAGGTCGTAAAGAGGATGACAAATTTGAAATCCTTTCAGGAACTTTTGAAGGCTTGAGTACAGGTACACCTATTGCCATGGTGATTTTTAATACCAATCAAAAGTCAAGAGACTATGACAATGTTAAAGACCTTTTTCGTCCAGGACATGCAGACTTTACCTACTTTCATAAGTATGGATTACGTGACTACCGTGGAGGTGGACGAAGTTCAGCAAGAGAGACGGCTGCTAGAGTAGCAGGTGGGGCTATTGCTAAATTGATGCTTAAAGAGTTGGGTATCTCTATTCAGGGGGGTGTCTGTGAGGTTGATGGTATTAAGGGTCAAAAAGAGGACTTTGCGTATGCAAGAACTTCTAAAATGAATGCCCTTGATCCTGAGATGCAAGCAGCACAGGAAGCGGCTATCTTAAAAGCTAAAGAGAACCATGACTCAGTGGGTGGAGTGGTGTTAACTACTGCTGTAGGTGTGCCCGTAGGTTTAGGTGAACCACTCTACTACAAACTAGATGCTATCTTAGCAGAAGCGATGATGGGTATTAATGCAGCAAAAGCCGTAGAGATAGGTGATGGAGTAGCAAGTACACACCTAAAAGGGAGTGAAAACAACGATGAAATCACTGCAAAAGGTTTTAAGTCTAACCATGCTGGTGGTATATTGGGTGGTATCTCCAATGGTGATACCATCATTGTAAAGACACACTTTAAACCTACGCCTTCTATTTTTCAAGAGCAAGAGACAGTGACTACGACAGATGAAGAGGTGAAGTGTAACTTAAAAGGACGACATGACCCTTGTGTTGCCGTACGTGGTGCTGTAGTGTGTGAAGCGATGATGGCACTAACCTTAGCAGACATGACCCTACTAAACATGGGTAAAAAGATGGAGCATTTAAAATCCATCTATTCCACATCAAATTAAAGGAGATGAAATGAAAAAATTAGGATTATCAATTGTTACTATAGTGTTAGTTGTGGGAGCATACTTTTTTACTGCTGCTACGGCACAAGTTACAGAAGCGATAAAAGCACAAGTGCAGAGTGAGTTAAGTACTTTAGAGAAAAATGGTTTTACTATTACAAAAAAGCAGAGCAGTGAGAGTGCAGAAAACTTTGTACTAAGTTTTCATGATACAGACAAGATTACAATGTACCTAAATACAAAAGGTATAAAAGTAAAAAAGGAAGATGTTGCACCATTTCAAGGTTTTAAATTGGGAGTAAATACCTCATACCTAGCAAACTCCTACAGTGCCTTCTCTTTAGACCTCTTTCCTGTTGCACTACCTAAAATGATGAAAGAAGAGATGAGAGAGGACAATGTAAGCATTGAAAGAGTAAACAAACTTATTGCAGATAAAGCCCTACTTATTCATGTAGACATTAATAAACTTTTTTCTACTTTTAAAGGCTATATGAAAGATATCAATGAAACTTTTAAAGGTAAAAAAGAGACAGTAGTTGTACTCTGTAAAGATTTAAAATTTTCAGGAGAGATAGAAAAAGGTACGGTACAGAATGTATATCAGCGTTTAAAACAGTTTACTGTTCTCTCAGATAAAGATATCAATATGAAATTAACAAACCTCACCTCTAACTATACGCTTACAGGTGCATCAAAGTATGACATAGAGACAGAATATAATATAGAAAAAATAGAAGTGTATGAGACAGCACTTTTTACATTACTTGTAAATAATATCAATGTAAAGTCTAACAACACAGTGAGTAAGGATTTATTAAAAACAGTAATGAACACAACAGTTGAAAATGCAGAATTTACTATGGGTAAAGAGACGCAAAAAATGCAAAATCTTGCATTTGACTTTGAAGTAAATAACCTTGATATTACGGCATTTGATATGCTTCAAACCATAAATATAGAAGATGAAAAAGCTATCGATGAGCTAAGTCAGCAAATCATCTCTAAGGGTGTGACTATGAGTATTCCTAACTTTTCAGTAGAGAAGGTAACTTATGCTACAAAAACTATGGATGGATTTAACATGAACGCTTCAGTAGCCATAGACAAGAAGTTTGACATCAAAGCCGCTTCACAAGATTTTTTAGCAATTCTAAGTGCCATAGAGAGCAAGGCTCACATCTCTGTATCTACAGACCTGTTTGCTTACATTGCTCAAGAGCAAAGAGTTATGATGTTTTTAATGATGATGCCTCCTGTAGATAAAGCAGGCAAAAAAGTATATGACATAGAGTTTTCAAAAGGTAAACTTACGGTCAATGGAAAAGCTCTATAGACCTTTTACTTTAAAAGTATAACGGTGAACTTCACACCTTCCATATTTTACTAAAGCCTCTCTATGGGCTTTAGTTCCATACCCCTTATGTTTCTCAAATCCATACTCAGGGTAAAG